>CAMPIU010000472.1 GCA_946886545.1 uncultured Flavobacteriales bacterium
ACTTTTTGTCCCATAAGTGAATAAACATCAACTGTATATTCTTCATCTACGTTAATTGAAATACGGAACTTTCCGTCATTCGGATTCGGGTAAACACTAATTTCTGTAGCGTTTTCGATTCCCCAAGGTTTGATTTCCTCACCGGGTTCCTCCTCATTTCCGTCTTGCATTTTCAAACCAGGACTGTTTCCGGGATAACTGCAAGGATGAATGAAGGCTTCAAAGTAATTGGAAGAGTTGGTTGTCGATATAAAACCGGTATTCAGGTCAATGTATGTTCCTCCGCGGTAAGTTATCTTGGAGGTGGAACCCACTACTGAAGTCGATGTTATTTGATTCATCGCTTCATAAAATGCAGTGGTGTTTTGAGTTCCCGTAAAGTTAAACGACGTATTTGCCGGACAGAAGAGATCATGCTCCCAGATTCCGCGCCCGATAGTTGAAACCCGTAGCTTATTGACCTGGTAGTTGATTTCCAAGCTTGCAACAGGAATGTTCGGCAGGTTAACTCCCAATTTTGTCCAATAACAACTGGATGGTGTCGTCAAACTGATCGTAGAACTATTGGCGTAGTAGATTCCTGCATCCGTTGCCGCATAGATTCCACCGTTACTTCCTTTTTCCAAAACAATATGCAGAACACGGATGTTCGGTAATCCCCCTGAACCCGGAACTCCTGCAATATTAATGAATACGGGGGAAGTAGGATTGGTATAATCTGCCCGGACTACTTCCAGGTTGGCCCAGACATCACCTCCGCGCACCAGGTAAACAATGTTCGGATTGTTATTGTCGACTGCTTTGAGACCGGAATTACCATAGTCATTTAACTCAATCCAGCCGTTTTTTACATTCGTTGCAGAAGGATCCAGTATGTTGGTACTGCGGTATATTTTACCGTCCCAGGTTACATTGTTTCCTAAAGAAACATAACAATAGTTAGGATTACTAGGAGCAGGATTGATTCCCCAAATGAAATACTGGTTCGAAATGACCGGACTTGGCGTTGTTTTGAAATCCGAAATTTGTTCGATCAGACTCGAAGAATATCCGCGATTATCGGAACGATACAAATCTTCATACAATAAAGAAGAGCTGATGTTTGTAGCTGCTTTACAATAGAGTATGTTCGGATAGGTTTTATTCTGAGCATAAGTCACACCAAAATCATTACTCCCTGTGTATCCTGTAGGACTGTAAGTAGATGCTACTCCCCCTGAAGAAGAAATATATGGCTTACTTACCTGATGAGCTGCCCAAACGTAATTGGAATTCGAATAATCGATCAATGGTTTCATTCCGTCACCCCCAAAAACGGTTTCCCAGGATGGGATCCAACTTCCCGAATAGACTCCGCTGCTTAGAACAGATCCGTCATGGTCCAAGCCCATGATGATTTTTTCCGGATTCAAAGCGGCGTTGGAAGATCCGGTGACTTTGGCGACACCCAAGCCACTACTCCTTGTTGATATTGTGGTAACCTGGTCGGGTGAAAAATTCACACCCCCATGAGTCGTTATATAAACTTCGGTACTACAGGCTGCACATGTTGCACGTGGTGTTATAAAGTATTCCACGTCATCGTGATAGCGCGTAGTAGAAACATAGGCAGGAATGACTGTCCAGGTTAAACCACCATCCACCGATTTATAGAAACGCGTACTTCTGGCTGCATACATGATGTTGGCATTGAAGTTTGACACGGCGAATCCATATCCGGCGCCTACGTGATTGTTGAATGATGACAACAGGGTAGGGACAGCAAAAGTTGAAAGATTATAACTGTACAATGTGGCATCCGTGCTACTGCTGGAATATGGATTTCCGGGAATACGCTGAATCACATACAGATTATTCGGGGCATTGTCCGAAACAGCTAAACTTACATGATTAACCGATGTATAAGCAGGCTGATTCGGAACACTTGTCCAGGAACTTCCCAGATTTGTTGTATATGAGATGTTCCAGACAGAACCATTTATATAGCTTACATACAGGTCAGATCCTCCGTTTGTCCGGAATTCCATGTCGTAAATTGATCCGTTGAGTACTTTAGTCCATGTAATTGCACCGGGTGAAATGTTGTTAATGTTTGTACTCACATAAAGACCTATGGATGTTGCCAAATAACCAACATTCGGTGCATTCGGATCGATCATGATCTTCTGCAGTACTGCTGTTTCTCCGTTAGCCGGATTACCAGGATCCAGATCCATATAATCTGCAATACTGGACCAGTTTACCCCGGAATTAGTAGTTCGGTAAAGCCCACAGTTTTTACCGATTGCATTATCGGAATCGTAATAGGATCCTCCGGGAGCAGAGCAGGCATACCAGGTTGTTTCATTATCCGGTGCAAACTCGGCCCATTTACAACCCGAACGCGGCCACAGATCTGATCCTGTATTCGACCAGTTTTGGGCTTTGTTGGAAGAGAAAAATAAACCGCTCGCAGATGACCAGCACAGAAGTTTGTTACTGTTTGTTCTGTGAATGGTGATTCCCCGGATAACTCCGATCCCTAAATCTCCACCACCAATGCTGTTCAGTCCGTAATTCGGTTTGTTATAAGGCCCCAATTCCATCCAGGCATCCATATTCCCGAATGCTTTTGAAATCGGGACACTTTTTTTGGGTGTAGCCAGCCTGTTATTGTAATCCCGGGTTGTCCCGTTAGGAGCAATGCGGGGTTCCCAATATTGAAGCCATTTCCGGTATTGTGTGTATTCACTTCCTTCTTCTTCCATGGCTGCATTACCTATCTGTTGACGCAGTATTTCAAAATACGCATCCTTCTGTTCTTTCAGTTCGCTAAATGGAATATCACATTCGGGAACTCCCTGTGCATAAAGTATAGGCATCGAGAAGAACAGGAACAAAAAATCTAAATTCACTACGATGCCTTAAACGAAT
>CAMPIU010000473.1 GCA_946886545.1 uncultured Flavobacteriales bacterium
GATGTATTCGAAAGTAATGCGGGATCCTGTTTTCTCGTGGAAATACAACAAGGCTTCTGAAAGTGCTTCCAGATTGTTCGTATCGTTGATATCCATAATTTTGGAACGCTTCACATCATTTGCGGCATGAAGAGATAATGCCAGGTTGAATTTCACTTGGTCATCGCCGAGTTTTTTGATCATTTTGGCAATCCCGGCAGTTGAAACAGTGATGCGTTTCGGAGACATTCCCAAACCGTTTTCATCGGTAAGTATTTCCGTGCTGCGAACTACGTTCTTGTAATTCAATAAAGGTTCTCCCATTCCCATGTAAACAATGTTCGAAAGACTAGTATTGTATTTATCCGTTGCCAGATTTTTCAAGTAAACCACCTGGTCTACGATTTCTCCGGCACTGAGGTTGCGCATCATTTTTAAACGGCCTGTTGCGCAGAATGCACAAGACAAACTGCAGCCAACTTGAGAAGAAATACAAGCTGTCATTCTTTTTGTTGTCGGTATGAGAACTACCTCGATCACCTGTCTTTGTCCCTCGATTCCAAAAGCACATTTGATGGTCTTGTCAACCGAGACTTGCTGGTCTTCAACAGTAATTCCATCAAAGTAAAAGGCTTCCTGCAATTTTTCCTGCAGACTTTTTCCAATATTGGCCATGTCATTGAAATCGTGGACATTTTTCTTCCAGATCCAGTCATAAACCTGTTTTGCACGAAATGCAGGTTCACCGAACGCAACAATCGCTGCCTTCAGTTCTTCCGGGTTTAAATTTCTGATATTGATCAATTTGGATGACATGTTTGCTTCAATGAGGGTAAAACACTTGCGCCAAAGCTCTTCACCTATGCGTAACCGCTTTGGTGGAGCAAGGTCAGCGCCGGCGCAAAGATACGGTACTTTTTCCTACAATCCCGGAAAAACCAAGAACTTACAATTTTTTATAATCTTCGTAAAGTGTATTTAAGAAGTAAGAACAGTTCAATTGTTCTCGTTTGAAGTCGCTTTTGGGGTAGGTGTCGTCTCCTATGATTTTTTGTTCCATGTAATAAGTGAAATTCCCTTTGTCGGTTCCCCAGCCGTAACCCCGGATAATTGCATGGAAGGCAAATTGAGGAACTTTCGGGTTCATTAAATCTTTGCTATACGGGTAGCGTGCCGGTTTTCCTTTCATTTGGTAGATTAAAGTAGCTGCTATATCTGCTTGTGAACCTACAACATCCATACGTTTTCCACGGTATGACTTTTTGATCGGTTCTCCGTAAAATAAAAGGGGAACATGATAGAATTTTCCTCTTCCCGGATCGACCATTCCGGGTGCAGCATGCCCGTGATCGGCAACAAATACAAATAAAGTGTTTTTGTACCAGGGATACTTCTTACAGTTCTTGATGAATTCCCCCAAACATTCGTCGGCATAAACCAATGAATTCATGAAATCAGCTTCCTCACCGGTGAAGTGTTTTCCTTTTCCTTTTGGCTGATCATAAGGTGCATGAGTACTTCCGGTGAAAGCACATTGAAGAAATGGCTTTTTGTTTTGATTGATTTCCTGGATGAGGAACTTATAAAGATCTCTGTCAAAGAAATTCAGTTTTCCTCTTGGCAGGTCGGAAGGAAAATCCGTCTCATCCTTTACAACATCAAATCCGTGATCCATGAAGTAACCGCCAATATTCCCGTATTTCAGATCGCCACTGAAAATATACGAACTGTGATATCCCCAGGCCTCCATGTCTTCGTTCAGACAATGTAGTTTCCGGTGCTTTTCAGGTTGCATGGATATAGAAACTTCGGGAAGGGTGTAATGACCGCTGAAAATACTGGAATTCCCGATTTCGGAAGTGGTTCCGGTTGCATAAATATTGGTAAAGAGAACTCCTTTTTCCGTTAGCTTATCGAAATTCGGTGTTGCACCTTTATTTGGTCCCAAACTGCCTATTGCTTCTGCCGACCAGCCTTCCAAAATAATAAAGACCACGTTTGGCCTGCTGTTTTCAAGAAAATAATTGGAATGTTCTCTTGGATAACTGTACCATTCTTTCACTTTCTCACGGGCCAGCTTTTTATCTACTTTGGGAATAAAGGCATCGATTTCAGAACGATTATAAAGCAGGTAACTTTTCCCGAAGAAATAGAGTGAGTTGATCGAAATGTCATTCACAACTGCTTTGTTGGAATAACTTGCGGCATTAATGTTTAATGGAACAGGCTGAAATCCGCCTCTTAATGACACGAAAAAGAAAAATCCGGCAACAGCGTATGTAACTGGCAGTGCGGTCCATTCGAACCAATGTCTGATATCTGTTTTCTCAATGCGCTTTTTCTTGAAGAATATTCTCGAAAGGAAGACATAGATCACGAATTGTAGCACAGCATACAAAATGTACCAGAAGATCATGGAGTAATTCGCGGTTCTTGCTACTTCATCCGGATGGGACAGATGCATGAATACACGGGAAGTAAGCTTGTGATTCCATTCTCCGTAAGCAACGATTTCACCTGCCTGAACCAAAACCAGGAAAACAATGAAAGCAACCAATGAGATGCGGAATAACCGTTTCCACCAGATCCAATTACTGTAATACTGCATTAAGCGGAATAAAAAAGGAATGGTAGAAAGTACTGCTGCGCTTGCCAGATCCAGCCGGAATGAATAGACGAAGGTCAATAACCACTCTCCGATACCGGCATCTTTTAATTTCCCGAAATGATGGATTGAAAATAGAATCCGATGTATGTCAAAACAGACAATCCAGAAGAGGAGAAGCTTAAGTGCATCACGAAAAGGACGAAGCATGCGAGTTTAAATAGGGTACAAATTTAGAGCTTATTTCTTACGATGATGATTTTGGAGTGCTTTTTTAGGAGAGTCCGCCGCGGAAAGTTCCTTCTTAGATAGTTTAGGAC
>CAMPIU010000474.1 GCA_946886545.1 uncultured Flavobacteriales bacterium
TTGCTAAGTCGGGTAAAAAAGTACTTTTCGTAGCTACTAAAAAACAGGCAAAAGAAATTATCACAGATCGTATTGCTGCGATCAACATGCCATTCGTTACTGAACGTTGGTCTGGTGGTATGTTAACAAATTTCCAAACAACACGTAAGTCTATCCGTAAAATGGTGTCTATCGACAAAATGAAAACGGATGGTACTTGGGAGACATTGAACAAACGTGAGCGTTTATTCAAAACTCGTCAACGTGACAAACTGGAAAAAACGTTCGGTTCAATTGCTGACATGACTCGTCAACCGGCAGCGATTTTCATCGTTGATATCTTGAAAGAGCATATCGCATTGGCTGAAGCAAAACGTTTGGGTATCCCAACATTTGCAATGGTAGATACAAATTCTGACCCTCGTTTGGTAGATTTTCCTATCCCTGCAAATGACGATGCAACAAAATCAATTGCAATTATCTTAGACGCAATTTGCGCATCAATCAAAGAAGGTTTGGATGATCGTAAAGCAACTGCAACGAAAGATAAGGACGAAGCTCCTGCTGCAACTGAAGAAGCTCCTGCGAAAGTAGAAGAAACAAAAGAATAATAGCAAAGTAGTCCCGGGGTAATAACCGGGATGTACTTTTGTATAAACATTTAAACGATTTATAGTCATGGCAATTACTGCGTCAGATGTAAACAAATTACGCCAGCAAACAGGTGCTGGTATGATGGACTGTAAAAATGCATTGGTAGAAGCAAACGGCGATTTCGAAGCTGCTGTAGATATCTTGCGTAAAAAAGGTCAAAAAGTTGCTGCGAAAAGAGGTGAGAACGAAGCTGCTGAAGGTTTGGTTTTTGCTCAAACAAGCGCAGATAACAAAGTGGGTGTATTGTTAACGTTGAACTGTGAAACAGACTTCGTTGCTAAAAATGATACTTACCGTAATTTCGTTCAATCTTTGGTTGATATCGCAATGAAAAACTTGCCTGCAACTTCTGAAGAATTGAAAGGATTGAAGTACGACGATAAATTAACTGTTGAGGAGAAAATTACTGAGCAAGTTGGTGTTATCGGAGAGAAATTGGATTTATCTGGATATGCTGTATTGAAAGGTGACACGGTTGTTGCTTACAATCACCCTGGAAACCAATTGGCTACTTTGGTTGCTTTGAATAAGAACGGAGAATCCGTTGCTGAAGCTGGTCGTCAGGTTGCAATGCAAGTTGCTGCTATGAACCCAATTGCTTTGGACAAGGATGGAGTTGATGCTCGTACAATTGAGCGTGAAATCGAAGTTGGTAAAGAGTTGGCAATCCAGGAAGGAAAACCGGCTGATATGGCTGAGAAAATTGCTCAGGGACGTTTGTCTAAATTCTTCAAAGAAAATACTTTGTTGAGCCAGGAATTCATCCGCGACAACAAAGTGACAGTTGAACAATTCTTAATTTCTACTGAGAATGGTTTGACAGTTACTGAATTCAAACGTTTCTCTTTAAGCTAATCAGCTTTAAAGATTACAATATTGAAATGGCTCCGATTTTATCGGGGCCTTTTTTTGTGAGATGATTTTTGTAGATTTGTCCGAATCAATCAAATAACACCAATTATGAAAACCCCTTTTTTACTATTATCTTTTTGTTTTTTCCAAATCATTGGAATATCTATTGTCAATGGGCAAACCTTAACACTTCAACCTGGTCCGGTTGATGGCATGGATACAAGACTTTGCAGTGTTGCAGGCTACAGTACATCCAGTTCACCGGAATTACCTGTTGCTGCCTGGACTTATCAGGGAACCGCAGGTGTAGATCATTCTTTTATTTATTTTGATCTTTCCAGCATTCCAGCCGGTGCTTTAATCACAGATGCACAACTATTTCTTTACGGAGCAACAGATTTACCATCGGGAACCCATTCAACTTTGAGCGGGAGTAACGAATGGTTGCTCCAACGCGTAGTTTCCTCCTGGAATCTAAGTACAACATGGGCTACGAGTCCTACAGCGACAACTTTGAATCAAGTAAGTATGCCAGCATCGACAACCGGTGATCAGAATTTTCAGGCCAATGTTACGAATCTCGTTCAAGATATGGTTGATAATCCGCAAAGTAGTTTCGGATTCAAGATGAAGCTTCAAACAGAAGCTCATTACAGAAGAATCAACTTCGCATCTCGTAATTATGCAACTGCTTCCAAACGACCAAAACTAGTGATTACCTATACAACAACCGCAGGAATTCAGGAAGCGGGTGAATCTGAAGTATTGGTTTATCCTAATCCGACAGCTGATGGAAGAATCCATATTCAATCAAATAATGATTCTAATACAAAGCTG
This sequence comes from uncultured Flavobacteriales bacterium, assembly GCA_946886545.1. The sequence continues at coordinate 2,323 of CAMPIU010000474.1, forward strand.
GAGTTGTATTCATTATTAGGGCAGAAAGTATATACCGGGAATTTGTACGAGAAAGACTCTTTTATCGATTTAAGCTTTTTGGAAAAAGGAGTTTATCATCTGAAATTATACTCCAATGATAAAACAATCGTAAAGAAAATAGAACTATTGTAAGAGCATCTTTTTGGTAATTCACTTACAAAAATCCTGTTTCTCATGCCAGAGGCAGGATTTTTTATTTCCATGGGATCTGTTTTCAAACAGGTAATTTAATTCACCTTCTTTCCGTTGATTTTAATCACGGCATTCGGATGATCCGCAATCAATTTTGAAACCAAATCCTGATCTACAGGCCACATTCCCAAGTCTAATTCTTTTAAGTTCGGCCATGGACCAAAACCTTCGGGAATTTTAGCTGCTCTCTGCATTTGAATAGATAACTTTTCCAGTTTGGAGAATCTATTCAGGTTTTCGGGAAAAATCGACAAGCCAGGTTGAATTTTCAATTCCTTTAATTGGGTGAGATTGAAAAAAGAGGAGTGAAGAGCATATACCAAAAAACAGTATAACAGAAAAAACGATTCAAATGTATTATTTTAAAGA
>CAMPIU010000475.1 GCA_946886545.1 uncultured Flavobacteriales bacterium
GATCATGCGCTCTTCTGCCGACCTGGAGAATTTGACAGACACTCCGTTTGTGGTTGAACAATTGGTTCCTTTTACCAAAGAACTGGCTGTAATCGTTGCAAGAAACGAACAAGGAGAAAGCGTTGTTTATCCAACAGTTGAATGCGAATTCAGTCCGGTTGCAAACCTGGTTGAATTCCTGTTTTCGCCTGCTGAAATTTCAGAAGAAGTAGAGAAAAAAGCCCGGGAAATTGCCCTTCATGTAATCGAATCATTAAATATGGTCGGAATTCTGGCAGTAGAGCTTTTTCTGACTACTGACAATGAGATTTTGATCAATGAAATCGCCCCACGTCCGCATAACAGCGGACACCACACTATTGAATGCTGCTATACTACCCAATTCGAACAGCATTTAAGAAGTATTGTGAATGCACCTCTGGGTTCAACAAAACTAATCACGCCCGGAGTTATGATCAATTTGCTGGGAGAACCTGGTTATGAGGGAATTGCCAGATACGAAAACCTGGAACAAGTGATTTCCCTGGAAGGTGTAAGTGTTCATCTTTATGGGAAACAAACAACCAAACCTTTTCGAAAAATGGGTCATGTAACTATTCACGGACCGCATTTGGACGAATTGAAAACAATCGGAAGAATTGTAGCTAAAGAATTAAAAATCAAAGCCTAAATTCATTTATTCTTATAGAATTGCTACCTTTGAACCACCATTTAAGAACTTTTGAAACTACGTATACTTCTTTCCTTACTCTCACTACTTGCGTTTAGTCAACAACTTAATGCTCAGCTGTATACATTCCAAAAATTCGGTCACCAGGACGGTTTAAAAATTACCACAACACTTACAACTACCCAAGACGATCTGGGACATTTACTTATCGGAACGGACGGAAACGGAATTGTCCGGTATAACGGAACTGCTTTCGAATCTCTTCATGGTCCCAAAGGACTTGACCGTCCTTACCATGTAACCGGCATTTCAATCGTAAACGGAGAAATTTATTTTTCCACCCTTTATGCTGGAATTTTAAATTATTACAACAACGGAATCCATTCGTTTTACAAAATAAACCCAAACATTGACGGTTCTGCTCTAAGGATCGGTAAATGCCAGAATAAACTTGCCATTATTACAAATAATTCCATTATCGTAACGGATTTAAACGGCAAACTGCTTTTAAAGAAACCCTATTTATCCAGATATATCAATAAATGCGTTCAATTACTGGAAACTCCTTATGGTAGCATTTTAATAAGCGATAAAGGTTCTTATTTCATCAGTGCAACTGAAATAATGACTTTGAGTAAGTGGCTGAATTCACCTAAGGTGAATTTTAAAATGGCATCCTATTATCAAAAAAAACTGGTTTTGTTTGATGAGAAAGGCCAAAATAAATACACTTATTACTTTTCCAACAACGGGAGTGTTTTCAGACAAACCAGGGAGGAAACCGGATTTGAATTTTCTCCGAATCCGATTCAAAATGTTTTTTCAAAAAACAATCACATTTTGTTCAATGATTCCGATAACCAGCTGTTTTCAATTCAAGACGAAAACCTAAAAAAAATTGCGCGGAATTACAGCCAGGATCTAGGAACCATTTTTCATCTTTTTATTGATAAATCCGGGGATTACTGGGTGAACACTTCCCAGGGGATTATCAAAGTAAGTATCGAACCTTTTACCAAGGTCAAACTTGACCCTATTTTCGAGGACCATTTAATTCTGCGAGTTTTCCGCACCAGGGACAATGAATTCTTATTGGGAAACGGAAAGAATGAATTGTATTATGGTCCGCTTTACTCTTCGGATTTTAAACTGAAGACCGGTTTTCGTGCGAATCATATTTTAGAATGCCCGATGGGGAAAATCATTTGCGCCGAAACGGGGATTTATGAATTAAAAGGAGGTTCAATCAGGGAAACCACGATTCCTAATCAAAAAGGTGAACGGATAAAATTTGCTATTTGGGACGGAAGAAAATTATGGTTCGCGCCCGTCGGAAAGGGTATTTATTCTTACGATCCAACGAGTAAGACCTGCCAAAAATTAAACATGAAATCCCCTCCCGATTATTATTATTGCGGACAAAGATCTGCTGACGGGAAGTTCATTTATTTCGGAACCAATGAAGGAATAGAAAAATTAAACCTTGCTACGAACCAAATCAGCAAGATAAAGCAATTCAATGTCATTGGTGCGTATGCGGGTAATTCAACCAAGGACATCTACGGGAATCTTTGGTTTACGCTAGACCGTGGAATTGCAGGGATTGATCGGAATCATCGCCTAATTACGATCAATGATCAAAAAATACTGCCTTCTTATTTGTTCTATACACTTTCATCAGATAAATTAGGAAACCTGATTTTAGGAACCAATTTGGGAATTCATATTCTCAAAATGAGCAAAGACGGAAAAGTCATTCATCACAAAAACTACAATGAAAAAAATGGTTTCATGGGTTATGAAACCAATATGAGGGCAGTTTTTCAGGATGGTAATAAATCATTTGTCGGAACATCCGAAGGCTTGTTTTTAATCAATACGGAAATTTTAAAAAACTACCCCGTCCCTCCCAAACCCATCATTATTAAAGGCCGCTTGTTTCAGAACGGTGTAATTCGCGATGTAGATCACGGAAAATACCTCACTTTCAAAACTATCTTATCCAAAAACAGCGGATTGGAGTACCATTATAAAATCCGCGGATATCACAAATTTTGGATAAAACTCAATAGTTCCGGTGAAATGAAAATGCCGGAACTGGAAAACGGCTCCTATCAATTGGAAGTGAAATCAACTTTTGACGGAATCAACTTTTCCGAAATTTCTACCTACCCAATCTTTATACAGAACCCCATCTGGCAATCCAAGTGTTGTATTGTTAT
>CAMPIU010000476.1 GCA_946886545.1 uncultured Flavobacteriales bacterium
TTTTACGGTGTTTTGGCAATTCCGATTGCTTTTCTAATACATTATTCCCCGGGAATGTGGCGTGTTTTGATTCTTATATTTATTGTTTTCACCGCTTATGTTTATCAAACTTACGAGTTTCAGTACCGTAAAAGGATCATTCATTATGATTACATGAACTACCCGATGTGGAAGAAGATCTTTCTGAAGGAAGATCCGCGTTTCAACTTTATGTTTTTTTCAAAAATTGACACACTTCCTCAGAATAGTCAGTCGATGGGAGGTTTAATGGGGTTCTCAGTAAAAGGAAAAGCTCTTTCGGATCATCGGATTTACGGAGGCGATTCAGTGATGATCTACCCCAATAAGATTGATTTTGGAAAGCGCTTAAGTCAATCTGATTACCCTGCTTTAATTCATTCCAATGCATATGCCGGTATGCAGGTTTCGATGAATCTTTATTTGGGAAAACCGGATGAAAATGTAAACATCATTGCCAGGTATTTTAAAAACGGTTCAGAGCTTGGAATGGATGACATGATTGTAAGTTCCAGACCAAAAAACATTGAAAATTGGGAGTTTATTAAAGTGGATCTCACCTCGGATCATCGTTGGAAAGAGTAGGATTCGATCCAATGCAGTTTGATAATCGGCGGAAAAACAACGCGGTTTAAAAATCTGAAAATTCAGTTCTTTAAATACAACTGAGCGGATTAAATTCATTCCTTGTTTTTAACTAAAAATAAGAGAGGAATTGATGTTTTTCTTCTTATAAATGGCTAAATTCAAAGGCATGGAACGAAAAAGAATCGTCATCATAGGTGGTGGCTTCGCGGGATTGAATCTCGCTCGTAAATTGGCAAAGTCCGATTGTGAAATTATCTTGGTGGATAAACAAAACCACCACATGTTTCAACCCTTATTCTACCAGGTAGCAAGTGCACGCCTGGAACCCTCCAATATTTCTTTTCCCTTCAGGGCTATTTTCAGACGAAGGAAGAATGTGATTTTCCGGTATGCCACTGTAAACCGGATCCGTCCGGATGACAACATTATTGAAACCTCCATGGGAGAACTTTGGTATGATGAACTGGTTATTGCAACCGGGTGCCGGACCAATTTTTTCGGGGATCCAAATTTGGAGAAATACACCATGGCAATGAAAACTACCCAGCAAACCATTCATATCCGGAATACGATACTAACCAAGTTTGAAAGGATCATGTTTGTGAGCAATCAGCAGGAGAAAGATGAGTTGATGAACCTGGTGATTGTTGGTGCCGGGCCAACCGGAGTTGAACTTTCAGGCGCTTTGGTGGAAATGAAAACAAAAGTTCTCCCGAAAGATTATCCGCATTACGACTTTTCAAAACTGAAAATTGTTTTATTGGAAGGGAGCCCGAACACCCTGAACTCTATGAGTGACAAATCCCGGATATGGTCTCGAAAATACTTAGAAAAGATGGGAGTGGAAGTGAGAACTTCGACAGTGGTTTCTTCATACGACGGGCACAATCTTACATTGAAAAGCGGGGAAGTCATTCCAACTCAAACAGTTATCTGGGCTGCTGGTGTTCAAGGAAACGTTTTACCGGGATTGGAAAAAGCAACGATGGTTAGAGGACGTTATACAGTCGACAGATACTCATTGATTCAAGGCTACACAAATGTTTATGCTATTGGAGATATTTCCTATATGGAAACAGAGAAATATCCTCAAGGGCATCCGCAATTGGCAAATGTAGCGATCAATCAAGGGAAAAGGCTGGCAAAGAACTTTCGTGAGCGTTGGTCAGGAGGAAAAATGCTTCCATTCGAATACAAGGACAAGGGAACAATGGCAACCGTTGGTAAACACAAAGCAGTTGTGGAATTGCCGAACTTTAAATTCCAGGGGTATTTTGCCTGGATGGTTTGGATGGTTCTTCACCTCATGTTGATCTTGAGTATTCGCAATAAGATAGCGGTGTTTTTCAACTGGGCCTGGAGATATATCACCGGAGATACTTCCCTGAGATTGATCCTTAGGGATGAGCGCGACAGGGAACTTACGAGGAGAAACGACTGATTATATCGTGGACAATTGAAAAAGAAGTGCTAAAACCGTAGTTTTGGTTGCATGATCAAAACTACGGTTTGCTAAATAAAACTGACATAGTGCTTTTCTTCCTGGCAACATGCTTTGGTCTTTTTGGGCAATCCAATGCAGGGCAATTCATTAACTATGGAGTAAAAGAAGAATGCTTGGAGAAAAACAATTCTTAATACGATTTCACAGGATTTTCATACCCGTAAAAAGCCTAAAAAATAAAAACACTTTCCATAAACACTCTTAAAAAGACTTAAAGCTTCTATTATCATTGATTAAAATGTGTCTGAATCGAATTGAATAAAATCTAAATTGATAACTTTGAGATCAAATTAGTGAAACATGATTCAACGCATTCAAACCGTATACTTTTTAATTGCAGCTTTGTTGGTTGCAACAACGCTTTTCGGAACAGATTTGTTTTCTTTCGATCAGGGAGAATATGTTCATTCAACAGCGGATAAACTTTTCCGGGGTTCGAATGTTGATGGAAGAAAAGTAGATTTTTGGATGCTGTCATTAGTGCAGATCATTTTTGCATTGATGATCATTTTTTCTTTTAAAATGCGCCACCGTCAGATATTCTTAGGATGGATCCTGTTGGTATTGAATATCTTAAGTTCTGTTTGGATTGTTTTGGGAGCAAATGTTCATTCTGCCGAATGTACTATGTGCGATCAGCCTGCGACTAATTTATCATTCGGGATTGTATTTTTCTTACATGCCGCAGCATTCATTTTTGTATTTCTTGGCATTAGAGGAGTACGCAAAGACAAAAAGATGATTGA
>CAMPIU010000477.1 GCA_946886545.1 uncultured Flavobacteriales bacterium
TTTAAAAGACAGGAAATTTTATATTAAGGATACCGTCTTATTAACCAACGTGGATTTAATCCGTATGGAACAATTTTCATGGCATTTACGCGATGGTCGTGGAGATTTCTTCCACAAGGGGAAATTCGGGAAAGACTTTAAAATATACTATAAGAAAAAGGAACTTCAATATAAGGACAGAACGCTTTATTGGAACGGAACGCCACTGTCTGCACCATTGCAGTTGAGACTTGATGGTGACTCCGATACTTCAAGTGCCTACCTTTATTTGATGACCTTTTTACACCTCTTACATATTTTGGTGACCTTATTTTTTATGTTACGGGCTTCAATTCATTCATTTTCAGGCAAATTAGCAGCTGATAATTTTCTTCCTGTACGCACCCTTGCTATTTTCTGGCATTTTTTAGGTGTATTATGGATCTATTTGTTGCTTTTTTTGCTTTTTATTCATTAAACTTGCACAAAAAATTATAAAATGGCTGGACACGCTACAACACATGTCGACGCTGCAGGCGCATGGGGAGGGAAAACTTCTCCGTTTAACGCAAGCTACGGAAAGTTAATGATGTGGTTTTTCTTGGTATCGGATGCATTGACATTCGGTGGATTGTTAGTTGCTTATGGTTACACACGCCACACAACGCAGGCTGCCTGGCCGATCGGTGAAGAGACTTTTGACTCCTTACCCTTCTTAGGTCACGGTTATCCATTGATGTACGTTGCATTAATGACTTTCATTCTAATTGTATCATCCGTTACCATGGTATTGGCTGTTGAAGCCGGTCACCGAATGGATAAAAAAGGTGTTATGAAGTGGATGATCGCTACGATCATCGGTGGTTTCTTCTTCCTGGGTTCCCAGGCATGGGAGTGGTCTCACTTTATTCACGGTTCTCATTTCGGAAGCGTTGAAATTTTATCAGGAGAGCACACCGGATCCCGCGCTATTGTAAAAGGTCATTTTGGAGACCTGGAAAGTTTTACAGTAATTCAAGCCGGAAAACATCATAAAGTTGGAGATGTAATTAAAGAAACTCCCGACGAATTGTTCCACCATTTCCGTACAGCGGTTATGAACGGACAAGTGAAAGACGGGAAAATCACACTTCACGACGGTTCTGTTGCAACGTGGAAAAAACACCACGATGAACACATGGAATTGATCATTAAAACCGATGGAAACGAGCACTCTTTACCTAAAGTGACGAAAATTCATGGAAAAGATGCTGAAGTGAAATATTGGGAATCTGTTAATTCAGGAAAAAAAGGAGCTATCATTTACGGTGCTGATTTACAAAGCAACGAATATGGTCCCTCACAATACGGACAATTCTTCTTCTTTATTACCGGATTCCACGGTTTCCACGTGTTTTCAGGTGTAATGATCAATATCTTGATCTTCTTAGGTGTTTCTCGCGGAACATATCACAAACGCGGACACTATGAAATGGTTGAGAAAACAGGATTGTACTGGCACTTTGTCGATTTAGTATGGGTGTTTGTATTTACATTCTTCTACTTAGTTTAATTATTTTTTAGAACGATATATCATGGAAAGAGACGATATTATTGAATATTCATTAGATGCTCACCATAGCGAAGAGGCTGGTAAGAAGATTCGTCGCAAAATCTGGTTAGTAACAGCAATCCTTACTGTAATTACAGCATTTGAAGTTGCTGTAGGTGCATTGGTTCACCAGGATAATCCGATGTGGTGGGTAGTTAAATTGCTATTCATCGGTTTAACCCTGTTGAAAGCAGGTTACATTGTACTTGTATTCATGCACTTAGGTGATGAAAGAAAAGTATTGAAGTATTGCATTTTAGTTCCGTATTTTATTTTTGTAATATACCTTATTTTCATTGCTCTGACAGAAGCTAACGCAGTTCATCAAGCTTGGGAAACATACGGAGGATAGTTTTCATTTAAACGATTTATAGCCAATGGCTAAGTCAAACTCTAAGGCCGGTTCGTTAAAATCAGTGTTCGCACTACTGCTTTTATTCGGACCGGCTCTTATTTTAATATTCATTTCCACTCGGAGCTGCGAACACAAATTCAAAGAGCTGGATGACTACGGAGCAATTCCAACATTTTCCTTGAAGGATGCAAATGGAAAGGTATATACCAACGATTCGTTTAAGAATCAAATCGTGCTTTATACCACTATTCAGCCATCTTGTCCGGATTCATGCGGTATAACTATCTGGCACCTGGATCAGTTGATCTATCAAACCCTGCGTGAGAACAAAAAGAAAATGCATCACGTCAAACTGGTTTCTGTATTGACAGACGGAGCAGGAAATCCCGACAAGCGTATCAAAGACGTAGAATTTATGTTAAGAGATCGTGTGGAAGGATTTGATCCTTCTATTTGGATAATTGTTTCAGGAGATGCGAAATCGCTTTACAACATCAAACACAACGGGCAAACTTTGCTTCAGGAGGATAAAAAATATTTCGGAGGCTTTGGTTTCCAGGAATTGATGCTCCTTTCCGATAAAAGTAATCACCTGAGAATGGTGTTACCCGGGAAAACGGAAGGTACTATCCGTCAAATGCGGGATCACATGGCATTGTTAGAAAAAGAATACGATATCAAAGCATTCAAATTGAAGAAGAAATCAGCCATGGCGGATTGATAAAGAACAAGCGATAATGCGGTTCTAAAAAGAGATTAATTAAAATAATAATGAAACGGATCTTACATGTCGCGTTGATTCTAATCCTTTTCACCGGTTGCAAAACAGAGCAGGAAAAGAGCCCGAAAGCACTTCCCTACTTCGGGAATTATGACATTGTTTTTTCTGAAACGAATGGTGTACAATCAATTGATACCATTTTTCCAAAA
>CAMPIU010000478.1 GCA_946886545.1 uncultured Flavobacteriales bacterium
GTGATGTAGCTCAGTTGGTAGAGCAAAGGACTGAAAATCCTTGTGTCGGGGGTTCGATTCCCTCCATCACCACACCACGAAGCGAAAGGCTGTTCTTTAAAGAACGGCCTTTTCTGCTTCTGTGGATGTGGTGACGGTCCGTAGCGATTCGAAGTATCTGCTACGGAGGAATCTCTAATCTCAGAATGGTCTTTCTGTCTACGCCAATTTCTTTTATCTAATAGAATTTCATCCGAACTATTTCACTATCTTAAGGTAATGATGACACAACCATTACCCTATTGCACATATGTACTTTTCAGTGATCAGGATAGAATGCTTTATGTTGGCTTTTCTTCCAATCTTGAAAATAGATTGATGAAACATAACTCAGGCGGCGTAAAAAGTACAGCCTATCGACGCCCGTTAAAACTAATCTTTTGCGAATTCTATTTGTTTGAAAAAGATGCCCGCAACCGGGAAAGCTATTTTAAAACAACAGCGGGAAAGAAAGCTTTGAAATATATGCTTCGGTCCACGTTGCACACACTTGGCTACGCTGAAAAAGTTGCTTTTATTTTGAGGAGGTGGATCAGGTTTCTGCTGAGTGATTTTTTTGATAACGAGAATGAGCGGAATTCAGGTTCGAAGCACAATTTAAGTTCCCTCCCTCCGAGGGAGCATAAACCATAATCTCCGGTATTCCACTTTATTTCCCTACTTTTGAAGTATCAACAAAATAACAATGAAACACTTAATCGCATTTTCAGTGATCCTGTTGACCCTGCCATTCGCAAGAGCTCAAGAATACAAACCCTTTAATTTGGATTCGGGTCTTTGGTGTTGCATGTATAACATGAAGGGAGGAATGTTTGGAGGCGGAACCCCGGTAAATATTTACGCAACCGACTCGGTTAAATTCTATTGTAGCGGCGATACCCTTATTAATTCAGTAGCATTTAAAAAATTAATGTATGTTGGGAACACCAGATCTATGGTAGTACCGCCGACAGCCATTTCCGGATATTATGGAGCTGTACGGAATGACGTTCCGAATAAGAAAGTTTATTTCGTTTCTAAAGGTTATGACTCAAGCTATACGGGTATGGGCGAATTATTGTATGACTTCGATATTACAATCGGAGACAGTATTCATACAGATTGGTTTTTTGTACAGAAAGAGCCTGTAGTACAAATAGATTCGGTACAGTATTGCAATGAGTATCATAAAAAATACATCACCTCATCCGGTTATTCCATTATAGAAGGAATTGGCTCGGAAAATGGCTTGATACCAATCAATTTTGGAACAAGTTTAGGATGGACTTTTGGTTATCAGGAATATGGCAATTCAACCTGCACAGAGTGCGATTTCGTCGCATCAATAGATTCCTACTCCATAGATCAGTTGAATGTTTTTCCAAATCCCACAAACGGAAAAGTGAAAATCGTATCTGATTTGAATATCCGGTATATTGAATTATACGATATTGATGGAACTCTGATAGAATCGTTGAATTATGATGATGAATTCATAGAGTTAAAGAACAAAGGATATTATTTACTGAAAATACATACTGACTCTGAAATAATTATCAGAAAACTGATAAAAGAATAAACCATTACCGATTCGAACTTTAATCGAACCCCCTTAAAACTTATCCCGATTCCAAGCACAATTTAAGTTTCCTCCCTTGAGAAGAGCATGCGCAGCATGTGAAGACGTAACAACGATCCCGGATGTCCGGGATTAGTGCGGAAGTTGTAAGGAGGATTAAGGAGGGTGGCAACTCAAATCTCCCGCAACGCCGAATTTCTCAGCTTCCCACAATTTCTAGCGGTTCGATCCCCTTTTGCTTGAAAGGCATTGTATTCAAAATTTGCTTAGAAGCTCCAATATGAGTCGACAAAACCAGTGCTGGAATAAAACAGCTTCTTACCCCGGTGAATTTTATCCTTATCTTCACTGCCATGATAAATTTATCGGACGCGGAGCAGCAAATCCACTTTGTTACAAATTTTCAGGACCTTATTTCTACTCCTTTTAGTGGAAACAGGAACGCACTATGCTGGACCCGTAATCTGAAAGGTGATTTTTCTGAGATCGTTAAAAAGGTAGAGCTAAACGGAAATATTACAATCCTTGAAGAAGAGGAACTTATTGAACTTCAGTTGACAGAGCAAGGTCAGCTTGCCCGTGAAGTTCTTTTAAATGATTTGAAGCTGTTGAAAACCCACGGCGCCGCCCCGGTTCTGAATGTGATCAAGTACTACGACAGGGATGACGCCTACTCTTTTTTTCCGACAGATGTTTATTCGTTTCACGTAGACCGTTCCCCGATACCTGTCGATACTTTTTTGTGTACCTATTTCGGCGATTCGAGTGAAATTCTGCCGAATGCACAAGCCCGGCAAAAAGTGCTCATCCCTGAAATCAGGAATGAGCTAAGAAAATTGTATTCCGGACCGGATGACGGGTTCGAAGCCTTCTTGAGCGAATATTTCTTCGATTTGCATTATGAGGCTCAACCGGGTGCGCGTCCTGTAAGCTTGGGTCTTGGCCACTTGTGGCGTTTGGCGACAGATCACCCGGAAAATGAAAGCCTTCCCTGCGTTCATCGTGCACCGGTGGAAAAATCCGGGCAGAACCGCTTGTTAATGATCTGTTGAATATTTGAGTATCAAGCCCTGGATTTCAATCTTGCATCGGGATAGTTTTCAGGATATAAAAAACAATACCCCATTTACCATTTCTTCACATATTTTGTTGCTCATTCAAATTCTGCTTTCGTAAATTAGAGAACACCAAAAACGAAAAGTATGACTGAGATCAGAAGAAATGAGATTATTACTGAGCTTGCAGAAT
>CAMPIU010000479.1 GCA_946886545.1 uncultured Flavobacteriales bacterium
GAATAAAAATAGTGGCAAAAAGTAGAGGCGCGATTAATCGCGCCTCTACTTTTTTATCTCGGTCTGCTTCCAAGTGTTTTTTCAAAAAACTCTTCCGTCTTTTCTGTCGACTTCAAAATTTTATCAAACATTTCCTCCGTTCGTTTCTTGTTTTTTTCCAGGACTTCAAAATTGTGTTCCACATTCTTCTCTTTGAACTCCTTTTCTTTTTCGAGATTTTCCCGGATCGTGTTATAATGTTCTTCGTAATAATCTTCCAGCCTCATTAATTCTGCACGATCCCCGCTAAAGGTCCTCAGATCGGTTTCGATTAGTGCCAACACCTGATAATTTAAAGAATTCAGGTATTTGTTCATTTCGGTATACTTGTAATTCGGATTTTTCTTAGCAAAACTTTTTAATCCTACAGTACCTCTTTTAATGAGTTTTTCCAGAACTTTATACTCCTTGTTGATTTCTGCCGGATACATTAAGGAATCATAGGTTTCTTTATGAAAACGGTATAAACGGGTTAATCCGTCGGCAATTTGAGAATCATACAAAATAATGGAGTCACTGTAATAAATCGGTGCAGAATTGAGTATCTGAAGATTGGTATAACTCATTTCATAAGCCACCTTCAATGATTTAAAGCGATTTTCATAGGTCTTATCCTCATGTGCCAGTTCATTCCAGGTGTTTCTCAAACTATCTATTCTCAAAATAGAATGAAACAAACTGTCTTTCCATTTACTGAATACCGGCGGAACCAAGGTTGAATCAAAATCAGCAGGAGTACTGTAACTTGCGGATTCCGCCAACAATTTCCCCATCTTCTCTCTAACAGTTGCCAGATCCTTTGAGATTTTAGATTTTTGCTTTCCTAATTGAGTCACATTTTTCTTTTGTTCGGAAATGACTTTTTTCACCATGCTGTTAGCAGCCCTATCGGTTGTTTTGAAAATTTTCGTTTCGTTGGAAACAATCCGTTTACTGATCGAATAGGCTGTTTTATTGATCTTCTTTGCCGTTTTACTGTAAAGCGCCACACTATCATTAATATCCCTCAGATCTGCAAAATCTTCATGCAGGTGGTCCTTTTCAATTATTTCAAAAGACTTTCTGAACTTATCATTTAAATGCAGTCCTAAATAATTATAGTGATGCACAGTCATAGAACTATAATTAACCGGATTAAACTTCAATCCGTCTTTTGCAACCTGAATCCATTTATCGTTCAGGTTTAACGAGCTGTATTCGGAAATGTAACTCTCAAAATCAACCGGCTTTCCTTTTTCACGTTCAAGAATCGTATCCCAATCCTTCGTTTTCCGGGTGAAATCTTCCATAGAGATCGGATATTCTCTCAATTGAAATTCCGGTTGTGAAGGTAAATGGGATTGCACAAACAGATCAGGCTCGACCATAAAATTTTCCAGGGAAGGGTAACGTACAAAACCAATTCCTGATTTGTAAGATCCACGCATTTTTTCCGCTTTTTCCGCTTTCTTCTTGTCCTTTTTATCCCATCTGAACTGTTTAACCTTCTTGCGTTTTTCTTTCTTGATCTTAGCCAGCTTTTTCTGTCTTTTCAGTGCAATTTTTTCCTTTTTCAGTAAGTCTTCTTTGTATTTCGGAATTCGCCCGATGTAACCGGCATCCCAGGTTGGGTCACACAAATACCACTTCCGTCCAACTTTAAAAGCGAGCCATTCATGGTCTGAGCTTGCTATCAAAGGAATTGAATCTGACAGGAACTGAGCGGTATATCCTTCAACTGTAGTGGCTTCGATCCCTGCATTTTTCAAGAGCTCAACTGTCAAGGCACTATATCCCTGACAAACCGTGTTTTTTGCCTTCAAGACAGCACCCGCAGACTTATATTCCAGGGGCTTGCCATTTTCAATGGCTTTATAGTCGTATGAAATATTGTGCGTCACCCATTGATAAATATGCACAGCTTTTGTACTATCATCCGTGAGGTTTTTCGTAAGATACGCACTCAGAGCTTTTGTCGTCTTTTGAGATTCTTTTGGAACTTTCAAAAATTCGATTTTTTCCTGACCATTCAGGGAATGCCCCAGGAAAAGAAGGATAATTAGGCAGTATGACTTCATTGAAGGTTTCTTTTTTTTCGGTGCAAAGGTATTCCTTTTTTTTAACTAAAGGTTTAAATCCCCTGAATTATAATTCGAGCCCCTTTCTCTTTAATCCCTGGAAAAAACAGGAATTGAAACAGTTACTTTGGTACCCTGAAGATTCCCTTTTTCATCTTCCAAACTCTCAATTGAAAAATCAAATTCCGATTGGTATCTTTCCTTAAACAAACTCAATCTTTCAGAAGTAATTTGTGTGCCGTAGGATTTATGATCCGAATCTTTCGTATTGGATTTAATGTTGGCATAACCAAGTCCATTATCTTTTATCTCGACAATCAGTTTATTACTTTTAACCTGTTTAAAATTCAGCTCTATCCGACCTCCATTTTCCAATCCTTTAAAACCATGGAGAATTGCGTTTTCCGCAAATGGCTGGATCAGCATCGGGGGAACAAACCTGTTTAGTTCTTCTTTCGATAAGGAAATTTCAAAATGAAATTCAAACCTGTTTTTGAAACGCATTTGTTCCAACTCCAGGTACATTTGTAAGGATTCAATCTCCTTTTGGATGGTGATTTCGGTTTCTCTGGAATTGGTTAAAGTTAAACGAATCAGTTTAGATAATTTCAACAAATAACGTTCGGCAAGTTCATTTTCATTGTACAATAAGAAACTTTGAATGGAGTTTAAGGCATTAAAAATAAAATGGGGATTCATTTGAGCCAGAAGCGCCTTTTGCTCCAATAATTCCATATTCCGCTGAAT
>CAMPIU010000480.1 GCA_946886545.1 uncultured Flavobacteriales bacterium
AAGAAGCCCCGTTAGTTAATGAAATTTCCAAAGGATGTTCAGAAAAATGCCAATTCAGGGAATAGCTTTTCCGGTTCCCAACAACAAAAAGAAGTGCCAGGCAAGCTGCACCGATCAATGCTTTATAAAGCGGGATCGTTCGCTTTAAAAAAGGAGTGTTTTTTTCCGGGATTTGAAGAGCAAGTGGGTCTTCAGAATCATATTCCAAATCTGCAGTAGCTGAGACAACTTTTCTTTGGAATTTATATTCCGCTTCAGTCAGGTGATTCAAAACAAAGGATTTTTCTTCGTTGCTGAGTTCCTCAAAAGATTTGGATTCTATCAAATCGAATAAGCGTTCATGCTGCTCTTCCATATCAATTCAATTTAAATATTGTTGTTTCAAAACTGGGATCAAAATGTTTCAATTGATCTGTGATTTTTTTGGTTGCATAAAACAGGCGCGACTTTACTGTTCCCAGTGAGCATTCTGTAATTTCTGCGATCTCATTCAAGGGGAAATGTTCCAGGTAACGCAGTACAAATACGGTTTTATGATGATGCTCCAGATTGTCTATTCCATCCTGCAGAGCTTTTAAGAAAAGCTTTTTCTCCATCAGATTTTCGGCTAATCCGCTTGGATGATTCATTTCAGGATGAAATGAAACCGTTTTCCCATGATGGCGATAAGCGGTTTTACACATGTTCGAGGCAATAGCAAAGATCCAGGAATAGAATTTTTTGCTGGGATCAAACAAATGCTTTTTCTCCATCAACTTTAAGAAAAGTTCCTGAACAAAGTCTTGCGCCAGCTCCGAATCTTTATTGAGCATTTTGATAAAGTAACCCAGGAGTTTTCTACTATAACGTTGATGCAATTCCACCAATGCAGCTTCCGCCTGTTTGGCGGACAAAGGAGAGTGATGATCCATTACCTGAATCATCAACTCTTCGTCGCTTTGTTGTTTATGATGTAAACTCTTCAAGTATACTTAGGCTTTTACTTTTCAATTATTTCCATCACCACGCGAAAGCCGATTCCCGGATCAGGGTTGGTGTATTGTTGTGTTTTATCAAAAGTGCATTCTTCAAACAGATTGTACCAGGATCCTCCAAAGGCGGTTCCTTTTGTAGCGATCATTTCAGAAACATTTCCAAAAGTATTGAAGATTCCCAATTTGTTCGGGTCATAACTATTCACTTTTACCTGGTGGAATCCACCATCCTCAAAGTAGCTGCCACTGGAGGGCTTGATGTTTCCAAGGTAACATTTATCGCAGGATTTGATCTGATTATTCGGGAAGGGAGTAATGGCTTTCGGATCTCCGGAACCGGCTGCAGTTCTCCACTCTGATTCGGTTGGGAGTCGAAAAACAACCTGTGTGTAAGTGCGTTTTCGCTGTAAGTTGTATTGTTTGGTGAGCCATTCACAATATGTCTTTGCTCCTTCATAAGAAATGCAGACTACCGGATAGTTTGCGTAAGCCGGATGCCAGTGGTACAGATTCATCATTGGCTCATTGAAACTAATTGAGTAAGGCCCTTTTGTCCACTGGGTAGAATCGTATAATGCTGCCTGGTACAGATCCGTCTGATTGGAAATCTTCAGGTTGTTCAGGAATTTGTTATAATCTCCGTTGGTTGCCTCATATTTACTGATATAAATGTTCCCTTTCAGCTGAACCATGTTTTTCTCCAGTGTTTTTAAATCCAAAACTGTTGAAAGGAAAGCAATGGATTTCTCTTTTCCGGATAATAATTCCAGGACATCACTTTGCTGTCCGCTTTGTTCGGCGATTCTCAAAAGAAGGGGTTCCAGCTCCAGTTTCTTACTCCATTCTTCACTCTCTAAATAATGCTGATACAATTTGATCATGGAGGGAAGGTACATGCCATTGAATTCTTCCGCTTTCAGATCTGCAATGTTAGAGGCAAACACTTCTTTAAGGTAGTCCAATAAATAACGTTTTTCATAATTTCTGCGAATGATGCTTACATTGTCAAAGGTTGATTCACTGTATTTATATGCCAAACCTGTTAGGTACAGTTTATCAGCATAGTCTTTTTGGAACAAGCTTACCGCAGTTGTTGCAACATATACAGATCTTTTTCCCTTAAAGAAGTGATCGAAAATATGCGTCATAAATGCATCGCGCTCTTCTTTGGTTTGTGGAGTTTTTAATTCCAATGGCCCGTATCCCAATTCTTTGAACAAGTTGTTTCTGTAATCATCCAATTGAATGAGGTAGGTATTTACAACCGTGATGTCCTTTCTAAAATTCTTCACAGCCTGTACCAGCCAGGCTGCATAAGTGTCGTTGTCTCCGCAGGTAAACAGGATCGCATTTTCATCTAATTCCGAAAGCACATTGTATCCCCAATTGAGCATTCCTACCGGCATATCGTTGGCCTCAAACATTTTTTTACCGTACAATTCAAAGTTCTTCTGATCTCGCTTTAATGCATAATGGATCAAAAGCTCATCCTGGATTTGCGGATGATACGGATTGATTGTCGCTGCTTTTAATAGTTCTTCCTGCTTTCCACCTGCACCTTCATTTTCAATATATGTCAGAAAATGACTTTCAAAAGTGTTGGGCATTGCCTTTTGCACTTCTCCGGGAATTTTTGCACAAAGTTCGATGTACTTTTTCTTTTCGTCCGAAGCATGCGGAGCAAGATTACGCAATGCACGCAGTGCGGCATAATAGTTTGTCCAGGCTTCCCCGTTTTTTTCGTTTTTGTCAATTTCTGCCTTCCACAGTTTAATTTGATTTTCATACCAGGAGGTTTCTTTGACTTCCGCCGCAATACTGTAAACCTTTTCCGGTTTTTGTGAGAAAGCATTTAAGCAAGTCAA
>CAMPIU010000481.1 GCA_946886545.1 uncultured Flavobacteriales bacterium
TACCCGGATAGAAGTGGGACAAAGTCTCAAGCAAAAGGGGAAGGAATAGTGCTGTAATGAATAAAAGAGCGGGTAATTTGAGATTGCTTTTGAACGAACTTTTTTTGCTCATTTCAAACAATTCGTGTGTGCCCAGCATGGTAAATGTGTAAAATACCAAGTTCATTATGTTTGCATCATTCCGAACATCGTAAACGAAGGGAGTGAAAACAACCATCAAAAATAAAGCCCCGAAAACGGAGCGTATCAATACATCTTTCATCCTGAAATAAAATTTCCCCGCAACGAATGCAAATTCTGCTACGGGGAAATATTTAAAATTTATTATTCTTCCGATTTGTTCGTGTTATCCAATGGTTCAATCGTTGGGTTGATCATATTGGAATCTGAATTTGTTTCTTCATTGGGAACTGATTCTTCCGTGGAAACAAAGCTTGTAGTGGAATCTTCACTCGGTGGAGTATTCACAGCCATGTTCTCTTCCTCTTCTGAAATCCACAATCTCTTTCCGAAAATTTCTTCCAGATCCTCTTTGAAAATAACTTCCTTCTCCAATAATTTATCCGCCAATAAACTCAATTTATCTTTGTTCTCAGATAAGATCTTTAATGCACGCTGGTATTGTGATTCAATCAGTTTACTTACTTCTTCGTCAATGATACGTGCAGTATCGTCTGAATAAGGTTTTGTAAACGAATCCCGTCCTTGCGAATCGTAGAAGGAAATATTTCCAACACGTTCATTTAATCCGTAAATGGAAACCACTGCATAAGCTTGCTTGGTTACTTTTTCCAAATCACTTAGAGCTCCTGTAGAAATCTTTCCGAAGATCAATTGCTCTGCTGCACGACCGCCTAATGCTGAACACATGTCATCTAAGATCTGTTCTGTGGTCGTAATACTTCTTTCTTCAGGCAAATACCAGGCTGCTCCTAAAGAGCGTCCGCGAGGTACGATAGTTACTTTTACCAAAGGATGTGCATGCTCCAATAACCAGGAAGTGGTAGCGTGACCTGCTTCATGAAAGGCAATTGCGCGTTTTTCACCTTTAGTGATAATCTTATTTTTCTTTTCAAGTCCTCCGATAATACGATCTACCGCATCTAAGAAATCTTGTTTTTCTACAAACTTTTTGTTTTTTCTGGCAGCAATTAAGGCAGCTTCGTTACACAAGTTTGCAATATCTGCTCCGGAGAAACCTGGTGTTTGTTTACTAAGGAAATCAACATCCATGTTTTTATCCAGTTTCAGTGGTTTTAAGTGAACCTGGAAAATTTCCTTACGCTCATTTAAATCCGGCATGTCAACGTAGATCTGACGGTCAAAGCGACCTGCACGCATCAAAGCTGCATCCAATACATCTGCCCGGTTTGTTGCCGCCAGAATGATTACTCCGGAGTTTGTTCCGAAACCATCCATCTCTGTCAACAACTGATTTAATGTGTTTTCACGCTCATCATTCGAGTTAAATCCATTGTTTTTACCTCTAGCGCGACCAATTGCATCAATCTCATCAATGAAAATAATTGCAGGAGCTTTTTCTTTTGCCTGGCGGAATAAGTCTCGGACACGTGATGCTCCGACTCCAACAAACATTTCAACGAAATCAGAACCTGAAAGTGAGAAGAATGGAACCTTAGCTTCACCTGCTACTGCTTTTGCCAATAAAGTTTTACCTGTTCCCGGAGGACCTACAAGTAAAGCTCCTTTCGGAATTTTTGCACCCAGTTCAGTATAGCGCTGCGGACTTCTTAAGAACTCTACAATCTCCTGAATTTCTTCTTTTGCACCTTCTAAACCGGCAACATCTTTAAATGTGATGTTGGTAGATTTTCCTTTTTCGTATACCTGAGCACGTGATTTACCGATGTTAAATATCTGGCCTCCGGCACCACCGCCCCCGCCTGACATTCTTCGCATAACGAAAACCCAGATCAGGATAATGATAATGATCGGTAAAAGGAATCCGAGAATAGAACTAAAGTAATTTACTTCTTCCACAGGAGGAGCTGAAATAGCAGCTTTACCTTTAGCAACCAAACGCTCATTGATTTGGTCCAGTTTCGTTTCGAAGTTTCCTGCATCTACAATATCAATAGAGAAAACGGGTGAACTTTTTTGAGTGAGAGCATTCCCTTTCTTTTCGAGCGCAGCCTTCAGGTATTTAAATTCCCCTTTTGGATTCGCTTTTACAAACTTTTCACCCGATTCATTCAATTTGAAATCCACTCTTGAGCGGTTTACAATTTGGGCATTGGAGATCATACTTGAATCCGCTAAGGAATAGAACGTATTGATATTACGCAATTTTGTGTCCGAAGAACCATTGTAATAAGCTGCAACTATGATGCCCAGTACTATTACTGCGTAAATCCAATAGATTGCATAAGGATTCTTTTTCGGTTTGTTTGAGTTGTTATTTTCAGCCATAATAGATTAATTCAAATTTGGAATGTCGGTTCTGATTGCATCAGACCATAAATCTTCCAATTCATAAAAATGTCTTGCATCCTTGTAGAAAATATGGGCTACTACACTTACGTAATCCAGTAAAACCCACTCGGAAGTTGTTTTCCCTTCCTGGTGCCATGGTTTTTCCTGCAACTCTTTTCGTGTGTGTCTTGCTACCGTAGAAGCAATACCATCCACCTGCACACTTGACTCACCGGAGCAAATGACAAAAAAGTCTGTAACTGCACTTGAAATGTTTCGTAGGTCTAATACAACGATGTCTTTCGCTTTGTTTTCTTGCATACCTTCAACGATAGCGTCGCAAAGTACTTTAGAATCTATGTCGTTTTTTAATTTATACATTCGTAATTTTGTAAGTACAAATC
>CAMPIU010000482.1 GCA_946886545.1 uncultured Flavobacteriales bacterium
TTATTTTAAAACCATAGCTTTGTGATTAAGGCAAGGATATTATTGCTAGACTGATTCACCACTTTTTTGTTTCAATCCGGATTGTTTCATTAAATTCATCCAAATCAAACACACCAGAATGCAGCGAATCTCCTTTTTTATTCTTCCATTGTTCTTCATTTCCTGTAATGAACAAGAACCCACACAAGTTACAAAAGTTGAAACTAAGAATAAGATCAATAGACCGTTTCAAACTATCAAGCGTGAAACAATTGGAATTATTCTTACCAACGAGTTAACGGTCTATGACCTGAATAAAAACGTCCTGAAAAAAGTCAGCAATCTGTATGGCGAAGTCGTTGAGATCGACAGTATTTCGAAAAACAAATTTGATCTAAAAAACACCGATGACCGCTGTAATTTGTATCATTTCGTAAAAGTGAGAAGCAAAAAAATCAACGGTTGGGTTTACAGTCAGGAAGTTTATGAACAAGTCTTGTCACAAGCTCCTTATGAATCTGTAAAACAAGATACGAGTCTTGTTTTTGGCGACATACAAATAAAAATCATTCCAACAAAAAATTTCAACATTGGTGTTTATGACGAAGCAGTAGAAGGCCTTTCTTTTTGTAACGGAAACCACAGCCCTGTCATTTTACATAATTCCATTTACAACAAATATGAATCCATTCCTTTGGAAAACAAAACGTTCAAGAAGATTAATTATCCTTCCAACTATTTCACTTTTGACAGCCACGACGGCTGGCACGACGAATTGATTTCTTCGAGTTTCAAAAACAATCTTTTAACACTTGAAATTAAAAGAGAATTCCAGGAAGGCCATGCAAAGTATGTTATTGAAATCACATTGGATCGAAATCAATCGCATGGAAAGATCATTTCTTACGAGTAAGATTCGTATGGTTAAAGGAATTAGCAAATTACTTCATAAAAAACCCCATCCGTCTTCTGACGAATGGGATTTTAATTTCCTTCAAAGTGATCCTTATCTTCTGAATCCACTTGTATATTCATTCAATTCTTCGATGCTGGATTCGAAAGTGAATGCATCATTCAACTGATAGTAATTTCCAATATCGTAAGTGTAACCGTAAGCATATTTAGCCAGGTCCAAACGCGTATCTTCAAAGCTGAATAACAACATCAATCGTTTTACCTGACTGCTGGTCATACAGTTGGTACTGATCACTTGCTTCGACATCGTCAATTTGGAATCATCAAAGTTTTTGGCCTCAATCGATTGAACCACCTGATTGAAACGGCTTTCATCCATCGGGTAACCGTTGCAGCCAACATTTCCATTATAACCAGGCATAACATACACCGGTTGTTGCACTGTTCCAACATTCCCTGAAGTGGTTGTAGTTGTGGTAGAATACGAAGTCGTGGTGCTTTGTGTTTGAGTATTCATTCCTGTCTCATTCACATTGATGTTCATATTAATGTTTGCTCCCCCAGTTGCCGGATCATTCACATTGATCCCAACATTCATTTGCTCAGAATTCCCCGGATTGGTAGTCGTATTCGAAATAACGGTTGTCTGAGTAACTGTTGTCGGAGGTGTGCTGTGATAAACGATCACCTGTTGATTTGCCATGGGTTGCGGAGCCTGCTGAATAGGAACTTCACTCATCCATCTCAAAACAATCTCTCCCTTGTTTGAACTCCGGATGGCATAAGTTGTTTCTGTGCCTGCATTAAAGTTGATCGTTTTATCAATATCCGGCGTGATTCCATCCGCAAATTTCACTTTCACTTTGTAATAAGGCTGAATGAGGTTTGTAACCCTCACATTCGTTTCCGGGTTTGCGTTTTGCTGAATTCCATTCAAAATAATGTAAAATTGCTGACCTTGCTCTGAAAAGAAGACCAGATTTGTATTCTGTTGCGCGATTGACAACTGTGAAATGAATACTAGGATTAATAGAGTAAATAACTGTTTCATAGTAATTAAAATTAAATTTTGAAAGCCCAAGACAAAAACGATGCCAAAGCATTTTTTAACGATATTAACTTACTTTAACTCGCTTGTCAAAAGTAAAAAAACGACTCGAATTTTCAGGGTTTATGATTAAAACCGGATCAAATTGATCATTAATTAATTTTTGAAAAATAAGTTTTTTTTACCCAAAGCGATCAATGCACATAAATTCGTGAAAAATGCGATTACTTTTGTTGCGATTATTCCAAATAAATGAACGGGTTATTCGAACAATTTTCCAAAGAATTTCAAAACTTGATCGGCGAGTTTAAATTGCCTTTGGAAAACCCGATTCTTACTTTTTCAATTCTTCTTTTAATCATACTCTTCTCTCCTATTATCCTGAGAAAAGTGAAGATACCGGCACTGATTGGATTGATTATTTCCGGAGTGATTATCGGTCCCAATGGCTTTCAATTGATTTCTGAAGCGAACATGAAAACAGGATTTGTGAACATGTTTGCCAAAATCGGTTTGCTCTATATCATGTTCATGGCCGGTCTGGAATTGGATATGCAGGAGTTTAAACGCTACCGGAATAAATCCCTTACTTTTGGTGCACTCACCTTTTTCATTCCGCTCCTTTTGGGTTATCCCACATGCAGATATGCACTTGGTTTGAATGAAATGGCCAGTTTATTGACTGCGAGTATGTTCGCCACTCACACCCTGGTTGCTTATCCGATCGTTTCCAAATTCGGGATTTCGAAAATGGAAGCCGTTGCAATTGCAATTGGCGGGACTATTCTTACCGATACCGCAGTTTTGATCATTCTTGCAGTTATTTCAGGATCGGATAATGGCGTAATCAATGGCAGCGTACTAATTCATTTGGCAAT
>CAMPIU010000483.1 GCA_946886545.1 uncultured Flavobacteriales bacterium
TGTGAAGTGTCAGAATTCATTCAAATATATACAGACGGTTCAGCAAGGGGAAATCCTGGCCCCGGTGGATTTGGAGTTATTTTAAAATACAAGCAATCCATAAAAGAAATCTCTCAGGGTTATCGATTGACCACTAATAACAGAATGGAACTGCTTGCTGTGGTTTGCGCCTTGGAAAGTTTGAAAACCAATACGATTCCGGTTAGAATCTATTCCGACTCAAAATACGTGATAGACTCTATCGAAAAAGGCTGGATTTACAGTTGGCATTCAAAAGGATTCGCCAAGAAAAAAAACAAGGATCTTTGGCTAAGGTATCTTTCCGTTGCAAAATCTTTCAAAATTCAATTTGTTTGGGTAAAGGGTCACAATGGTCATCCTGAAAACGAGCGGTGTGATGTATTGGCAGTTCAAGCCGCTTTGGGAGGGAATCTGTTAGTCGATCAATACTTCGAAGAAGTACAACAACACGAAAGTTAATTGGACAGGAAACAGGACTTTACGAAAGTGTAAACCAATGGATGGGGAAGTTCTCTTGTAGAGCTTATTTGCGGACAAAACCCGCAAGCGAGGAAAAACCTCCGATTCTTCAGGCTAATAATTTCGGGTTCTTCAAATTGATTGTAAGCTTCAATATCCAGATCCGTTTCCGTAAGACTTCCGATTAATTGCGGATACAGGCTGTAACGTGTAGCTGTTAATTCCTCCGGGTTCCGCGTTTCATATAAATGAATCAATGCAGAAGAATGAGGAACGACATAAACCCGTTCGAAATGATTGCCATCTACCAAATTGTCGGAGATCAGTTTTTCCCCGTTGGCACTTAAATTATTCCGGTGGATCAGAACATCAATTAAGGCTTTATATCCTTCCCCGGTAATAAATACCGGAGCTTCCTGCTGAAGTAGCAGATCGATTACACCATTGAGGTAAAATAAGTTGAGATATGGACCAGGAGCAAACCAAAAACCATCATAATTCGACAATTGTTGTGCTTTCATATTTATTACCTCATTGATCTTGATCCAGTAATAAGATAATTCCACTTCCAAAAAACGGCCCGCATGATCCAGGGCCATGTTT
The DNA here is from genome assembly GCA_946886545.1 of uncultured Flavobacteriales bacterium. Next base: position 1,084 of record CAMPIU010000483.1, read on the forward strand.
GTCGCATGATGCGTATTGAAGGTAAAATTAAAATCCCCAATAATTCCAATCTTCAGTTGCTGCATAAGGAATGAACTAAAAAGCCATCTATCGGTTGACAAATGGCTTCTTTATTTATTATCGTTTAAACCAACCCTTTAAAACTGCGTTCTGAATCGGTAGTGAAAGCGTTATAAAGTCATTCGGATCCGGTGTAGAAAGATCGGGTGTATCGCGGTATACAGTACAGTTAAACGTACATGTGAATTTGGAATAATCTCCGGATCCGTCGGATTCCTGAACAATTCCTGTGAAAACCACATTCTGACCGGATTGTGTTTCATCTGAATTCCAAACATTCCCTGAGCCATCGCGGTAAACTACCTCAAATCCGGAAACAGCCTGGTCGGAATAAACCGGGGTTGTGTTCGAGCTAAAAAAGCTGTTAAAAACAGACAAACTCGGATCACTTGAAGCACTTCCGTCAAAATCAATCGAACCTAAGCCTACTCTAATAGAAACTAATCCGTTAGACGATTTCATGTTTGCATAATAAGCAGCTTTTGAAGGAGTAGGTGACGGAAGAATATATTTCGTCTTTGTTGCATCAAGATAATAACCGTCAACATTTTGTGTCAACTCCACCTGACTTCCATTGATAATACCAATAAAACTAGATTCCAGTTCCACCTTTGGTGTCGGTGCCGGAATAATTTCATGCTTTGGGCAACCAGCTAAAAAGACCGAGCCAAATACAAAAAGCGCAATAACTTTTTTCATAGATAATGTTTTTCAAACCAATATGTTCTAAGAGAACACAATTCGAAAATACAACTTTTTTTGTTATGCCAAAGATATTTCTAAAAATCTCACACATCTAAGCCCTTAACAACTTATTTTGTTCAGGGAAGCAATAGTATGGCAAGAAAACAGGTTTTTCAATTTCGCTGGTCAAATCCATTGAATAGATGATTTCACTCTCCGAGATTACAATCGTATCCAAATGTTCGTCCATATCCAGGTCTATTCCCCTTACACTCAACTCGCACATCAGCTGATTAAATGCACTCATACTAATGAAAATCTGGCTTTCATAAGAACTTCCGTTTTCATAGACACAACAATCCAACTGAACTTCCGTTGATGAACTTTCAAATTGAATACGATTTAATAAGATGCTGTCGAATAATGTTTTCATACTGTTTGACTTTGATGATACAAATTTGCACCCAGTAGTTCGTAAACTACTTACGATCTACTTTATCAAAGTAAAAAAGTTTAAAAGGGTTAAAATCTTAGCACTTTCGGGTTTTGCATTTTGAATTTTGCATTTTGAATTTTTGTAATTTCACGACACCTTATAGATTATAGAGATGAAGTATTTCCAAATAGACAAAAACCTCTTTATTGAAAACCGTAAGAAATTTACGGCAAAAATGGCAAAAAACACGCTTGCTGTTTTCAATTCGAATGATATTTACCCTGTAAGTGCTGACGGCACCTTGCCTTTCACCCAGCACAGAGATATTTTTTACTTATCGGGAGTTGACCAGGAAGAAAGTATTCTGGTTTTATTTCCAAATGCCAGTAACGAGGCACACCGCGAAGTTCTTTTCCTAAAAGAAACCAACGAACACATTGCAGTTTGGGAAGGTGCGAAACTGAATAAAGACCAGGCATTTGAAACTGCCGGGATCAAAACAGTTTACTGGCTGCAGCAATTCCCGACAATTTTCAAGCAATTAATGTC
>CAMPIU010000484.1 GCA_946886545.1 uncultured Flavobacteriales bacterium
GCGGTGTTTTCTTTTCACCTATTCCCATCACCTTCTTCCCTGACTCACGCAGGCGAGTTGCCAAACGCGTAAAATCACTATCGGAGGAAACGATGCAGAAGCCATCTACCTGCTGTGAATACAAGATATCCATCGCATCGATGATCAAGGCACTATCGCTGGAATTTTTCCCGCTTGTATAACTGTATTGCTGAATCGGAGTAATTGCATTTTCCAAAAGAACGCCCTTCCATCCGTTTGCATTTGGTTTCGTCCAATCTGCATAAATCCGTTTAATGGTCGGTGTTCCGTTTTTTGCTACCTCTTCCAACATTTCTTTGATACTGGAGTAAGGTACATTATCGGCATCTATTAAAACTGCCATTTTTTGTTCGCTCATATCATTCATTTAATTCATTCTTTTTGCTGCAATTCCTAATAAGAATGAAAATCATTTTCTCAGAAAACAAATAGAATGGTTACAAGATAGGGATAATTACGAATATGAGGTAATAGTGAACAGGTAGCAGGCAGTAGTTGTTTTAATTACGAATTGCAAATTTTGGGCTTTAGGTCACGATAGGCTATCGGTATTGAAACAAAGAGTAATAGCTGGCACGAGCCAGAGTCTCGCGCCAGCAAATAAGAGTTAAATATGTTTACCGGTTGTTAAATTCATATACAAACGTAACTATATCTATGCTTCATTTATGCTTTATTCATACTTCATTTATGCTATGTTCTTGCTTTAAAGTTGGAATAAATTCTGTTCATCTCTTGTCTGTTTCACTTATTCCGGTCAAAAAACATTCTGGTACGGGAAAAACACCCTTTTGTGGGGTTAAGGTTTTTTATAGGTTTGTGGAAGGAAATCCACTAAAAACTGAAACATGAAAACTTTTTTACTTTGTATCTCATTGATTTTGACTGGAGCTTTGCATGCGCAAGACAAAACAAAAAAAACGAAAAACGACACCCTGTTAACCTTGAACTTTAAAACGAAAAAACTTGAAGGGTTTGAAAATTTTAAACCTCGAAGAGACCGAACCTACAATTTCCAGGTTACTCATATTAATATGAATGTTTACAAACTCGTTATTAACAAAACCGACACGGTAGTTAGTGCTCCACTTGATTTTTCAGCCTTTTCGATGTTGGATCCAAGCGGGTTAAGTAATCTTTTTACGGGAATAACTCATGCTACTTCAGTATTAATTAAAAATACAGATGAGATAGAAGAATTCACAAGGAATATTAAATCAGATACCTCAAATACTAATTCGGACAAAGGTTTAGAAGATTTAGTGGAAAAAACTTTGAACGATAACATTAATAAGTTTGCGGTTTTTGCAAAACAACTTAAAGACAGCACTGAGAAATTTGAAAAAGCTTATAATCAAACCATTAATTACTTCAAACGAGCTAATCTCCTTACCGAAAGTAGTGAGCTATCATATGGTTTTGTTGAAAAATTTATTCCGAAAATGGAATCATTCAGATCATTTATAGATAGTTCCATCGTAACCGGTAAGAAAAACACTATTGCATTTAAAAAGTTTATGCAAGTAGATAGTGTTTAGTTAGTGAAAAAAAAGTTGTTTTGGAAAGCTGATACTCTGCGTAGTTCTATGGATAGTTTAAACATTTATCTGGATTCAATCAGCAAGGCCGTTTCATTGGAAAATACCAATAAATTAATTGCGAAATTTGCCGATATTATCAACAACTCTCCCAGAACATATATTTCTTTGCCGCTTCAATTCAATGGAGACAAAAGTAAACTGGATATTTCGATCATTCCACAAGACAAAGAGAGCCGCTTGCCATCTTATCACACTACTTATCTTCTTCCCAAACCAAGCGGTTTTTACATAGGAATTGGTCCGGGGCTTTATTACTCCAATCTTTATGACGACCGTTTTTCCACAGTAGGATTTGCTGCAACAGATTCTACTACCAATTACCGGATGATATCGGAAAAACAAAGCAGAAATGAAATCGGTTTATCTGTTTTACTTAAAGCAGGCTGGAAACTTCGCCAATGTGACAGAGTAGGATTTCATGGAACAATCGGTGGTGGACTTTCATTCACAGATCCTTTGAGATTAAGAGCTCTTTATGGCGGTGGAATTTCCATCGGAGAAAAACACTGCCTGACTCTTGATATTTTAGGATCTACGGGTTACGTGGACGTTCAAAGCAACACTGTTAGCGAACAAACAATTTTCACTGAAAAACCAGAATCAATGACCGTTTCGGTTCTAAGAACCAAACTTGCTTTTTCTGTCGGATACCTGTTTACATTTTAGTTTCGAACTATTCTTCTTTAATATTGCGGGAATTTCCTTTATGCAGAGATTCCCGTTTTATTATTCCTCACTCCCCATCCAGCACCTCATTCAACTCAATGATATAAGCATTACGACTCAGGACCATTTTGGTAAGTTTCCAGATAAGCAATAGTAACAAAGCGGCAATTAAATGCATTCCGGCCAGGGCTTTGCTTCCGCCCAGAAAATATTCATAAACTCCCAGGGCCATTAGAGCAAAACAGCCGGCAAAAGAAAATAACTGGACGATGCTCATAAGCATTGAATTCCGGATGACACTTGGTTGAAATTGACGAACTCCCTTAATTCGTTCCAGGATCTGATTAGCATTTGTCATAAAACAGTGAATTAGTAGTATAATAATACGAAAAAATAGACTTTGATTGAATATTCTAAAACCTATTTTGAGGTGAAAAACGAATGCAGGTACCTTACCGAGCGGAGATATCCATGTTAAATAAACATGACAAATAAACACATCTCCTAGCCCACTA
>CAMPIU010000485.1 GCA_946886545.1 uncultured Flavobacteriales bacterium
TCAAATACCACGAGTTTTTTGATGCTGAAAATCATTTAATGATTGCTGATATAGGTCATTTTGAGTCAGAACAATATACTTCTGAGTGGTTAGTAGCACAATTGAAGAAAAAATTTACTAATTTTGCGGTTCGTTTAACGAGTGTAAATACGAATCCGATAAATTATCTCTAAAGTATGGCTGCAAAAGCAAGTACAAAAGAAACAACAGTTGCTGAAAAGTTGGACGCATTGTATGCGTTGCAAAAGATTGATTCTCAAATCGATAAAATTAGAACCGTACGTGGTGAATTGCCTTTAGAGGTTCAGGATTTGGAAGACGAGATCGAAGGGTTAGAGACTAGAATCAAGAACCTGCAAGACGAAGCGAAAGAATTGGATACTGAAGTTGCTGATCGTAAGATCGCAATGAAAGATGCTGAAGCTGCTATTGTGAAGTTCAAGGATCAACAAAATAATGTACGAAATAATCGTGAGTTTGAATCGTTGGCAAAAGAAATCGAATACCAGGAGTTGGAGATTAAATTGCACGACAAGCGCATGAAAGAAGCGAAAATCAAGATCACTGCCAAAAAAGAAGTGCTTGATGAAGCGAAAGAACGTTTGGAATTGCGTAAAGGCGATTTGAAGGTGAAACAAGATGAGTTGAACGAGATCGTAGGTGAAACTCAAAAAGAGGAGGAGGCTTTGATTGCTCAATCTGAAAAAGCGAAAGCATTGATCGATGTAAGATTAATTGCAGCTTACGATCGTTTGCGCACAAATGCGAAAAACGGATTGGCTGTAGTTGGTGTAGATCGTGACTCTTGCGGTGGATGTTTCAATAAGATCCCACCTCAACGTCAGTTGGATATCGATACACGCAGAAAAGTTATCGTTTGCGAACATTGCGGAAGAATTTTAGTTCCTGCCGAAGTAGTAGAACAATAGAAATAAAACACTAGTTGTTGTGAAGGGATTCGTTAGTACGGATCCCTTTTTTGTTTTATTTAGCCAGAATTTGAGTGCTTTTTTAAAGCAGCAGATAATATGGATTTGCGAAGATTGTAGTTAATCATGATCTGTGTAAATCTGCGAAATCAGCTTGAGAAATTGGATAACCTTCTATCTTAGAACGATATATTTTATTAATTCCAGGGATAGTTGCTCGATCATTAGCTTATAAATAGATTCAACATTTGTAATTCGGTATTCGTAATTCTGAATTAGTATAGTTATTTAAGTTGAAAACCCAAACGAATACTTATTTTTGCACCTGAAAATTATCAATCCGTTTTTACATGGAAAAACTAGCAAAAGCTCTCTTCTCTATGAGAGCAATGGCAATGGGATTATTCATCTTCCTTTCAGCAATCGCAATCGCTACCTTTATTGAATCGTATGAAAGTACACAAGCAGCGAAGCTTTGGGTTTACAATGCCAAATGGTTTGAGATTTTATTGGCGTTTTTAAGTGTGAACCTGGTTGCAAATATTTTCCGTTACCAAATGTGGAAGCGTGAGAAGATCGCTGTTTTACTTTTTCATATCTCATTCATCGTTATTATTATCGGAGCTTCCATTACCCGCTATGTGAGCTACGAAGGAATTATGCCAATCCGTGAAGGGGCTTCTTCCAATATTGTATATACTTCTGATCCGTATTTGTGGGTTCAGGTGAATGATGGGAAAGAATACCAGCTAACACATGATGTTAAAACTTATTTAGCAGAGTCTTACCCATTCAATTCCGCATCGATGGATCTTCAATTTCCTAACCGAAAAACACCGGTTTCGATTGAATACGTGGATTTTAAGTCAAAACAAATTGACACCATTGATATCGACCCGAAATATCAAACAACTGCCTTGGATATTGTGACAGACGGAAAGAAGTCCAATTATGTCGTTAATGATGAAGTTTTTTCCTTAAACGGGATTCCGCTTGCATTCTCAGAGAACCTGGTGAAAGGAATTAATGTGTATCGCAAGAACGACACACTTCGTCTGAGATCCGAGCTGCCTTTGCAATACCTTGCGATGAGCGAAATGAAGAAGATTCGCGAAAGCGGAATGGCACCGCCGGATTCAGCTTATACAAACGTTGCTCCGGGACAGGAAATTATATTTGCTACTACAACCCTTTACCTTATTGCCGGACAACAGTTCGTATTCAAACAGGAAATCCCGAATGTTGGAAAGATATTGGTCCCATCAGGTAGAAGAGATGTAGGGTCTGATTATTTGATAGTAAAAATTACGGATGGCTCCAAATCAAAAATTGTCCGCCTGAAAGGAGGAGAGAAAATGGTTGGGGATCCGGCCTTTTTTGAATTTAACGGATTGAATTATCATTTGGAATACGGAATGAAGCGTATAAAAATTCCATTTTACATGAAATGCAACGATTTCATCTTGGATCGTTATCCAGGAACAGATATGCCTTCTTCTTATGCAAGTGATTTACAGGTACTGGATACTGCGAACAATGAATTCGGAACGAAGCGCGTATTCATGAACCACGTACTGGATTATGGTGGTTACCGTTTCTTCCAGTCTTCCTATGATGCGGATGAGCAGGGAACAATTTTGAGCGTGAACCATGATTTTTGGGGTACGAATGTGACGTATTTAGGATATTTAATGATGTTTATCGGCATGATCTTTAGTTTGTTTGCTCCAAGCTCTCGTTTTAGAGAGCTTCTAAGCAATTTGAAAAGTTCCAATGCAAAAACGGCTTTAAGCATTTTGTTTGCATTAAGTTCATTGGTTTCATTTGCTCAGGATTCATCCGGACATGAACACGACCATGATCATGAC
>CAMPIU010000486.1 GCA_946886545.1 uncultured Flavobacteriales bacterium
GTGAAATACCATTTGGTTACCAACCCGGAAGCTCCGGCAGATCGTATTTTTTACGAAGAACAAACGGATACTTATTTAGATGCTGACAATGTAATCTTATTGAAAGACGGAAATGCAATGCTCCGCACTTCTGAAAAAGACGGATATAACCACATTTACCATTTAACTTTCGCAGGTAAACTAAGCCAGGTTACTTCCGGCAATTGGGATGTGATTGATTTATATGGTATCGATGAAAAGAAAGGAACAGTATTTTATTCTTCTTCCGAAAACGGTGCAATCAACAAATCACTTTACTCCATCAGCTGGAAAGGAACTGATAAGAAACTAATTTCAAAGGCTGCCGGATACAATGACGCTGAATTCGCTCCAGGGTTCAATTATTTCATCCGAACTAGCTCAACAGCAAATACACTTCCTGTCTACACACTTTGTGACCGTACAGGAAAAGAATTGCAGGTATTGGAAGCAAATACGAACCTTCAGAAAAAACTGGACGGAATGAACCTGAGCAAGAAGGAATTCCTCCAGATTGATGGTGCTGACGGGAAATTGAACGCCTGGATTATGAAACCGGCAAACTTTGACCCGAATAAAAAATACCCTGTTTATTTTAATGTTTATTGCGGACCGGGCAGCAATATGGTTACAAATGATTACGACGGACCAAACTATCTCTATCATCAATTACTGACGCAAAAAGGATACATTGTTTTTTGTGTTGATACCAGAGGAACTCAATTCCAGGGAGCTAAATTTAAAAAATCGACTTATTTGCAACTAGGTAAACTCGAAACCGAAGATCTGATAGCAGTTGCTAAAAATCTTCAGAAAGAACCCTATGTAGATCCGGCAAGAATCGGAATCATGGGATGGAGCTACGGCGGATTCATGACTTCTTTAGCTATGACAAAAGGAGCTGATATATTTAAAATGGGAATTGCTGTGGCACCTGTTACCAATTGGAGAAATTACGACAACATCTATACGGAACGTTTCATGAGAACCCCACAGGAAAATGCAAGTGGTTACGACGATAATTCCCCGGTAAATCATGCTGATAAACTAAAAGGGAAATTCTTATTGATTCATGGTTCTGCTGATGACAACGTACATTATCAAAATACGATGGAATTCATTACAGCTTTGGTAAAAGCAAATAAACAATTTGATCTTTTTATTTATCCGAATAAAAATCACGGCATTTACGGTGGGAATACAAGAAACCACCTTTACACGATGATGCTGGAATATACGATGAAAAACCTGTAGTCATAACCAGTTCAATTTTATAGTTAAAATTCAAGGTCTGCGGAAAAGAATCTGCAGGCCTTTTTAGCTATACTTTTTTATTAAAAAAAAGATTCGCATTTGCACATTATGGTATTCAATTCTTTATTAATTTAGTGCGGCTAATAAAAATTGTTAGATAATACTCTTATAGATCATCATGAGCAAAATTGCGAAAATCGAATTGGATGGGAAGGTTTACGAATTCCCCGTTGTACAAGGCACTGAAAATGAATTGGCTATTGACATTTCAAAGCTTCGTCAGGAAACAGGATATGTAACTTTAGATACAGGTTACAAGAATACAGGTGCTACAACAAGTGCCATTACTTTTTTAGATGGTGAAGAAGGAATTCTTCGTTACCGGGGCTATCCGATCGAGCAATTAGCAGAAAGTGCTACTTTTATTGAAGTCGCTTACTTGTTGATTTATGGTGAATTGCCAACTCAAGCTCAACTGGATGAATTCATTTCAAGTATCACGAAACACACACTGGTACACGAAGACATGAAGCAATTCTTTGAGGCATATCCTGCTCAGGCTCACCCAATGGGAGTATTATCATCCATGGTTTGTTCGCTTTCTACATTCTACCCGGAATCATTGGATCCAAACAGAAGTGCAGAGAAAAAGAACAGAACAATTCTGCGTTTGATAGCGAAATTACCAACACTTGCTGCCTGGTCTTACAAAAACTCGATGCGTCATCCGTTCATGTACCCGAAAAACGAGTACGATTACGTAAAAAACTTCTTATACATGATGTTTGCAATGCCAACCGAAGATTACAAAGTTGATCCGGTTGTTGTTGATGCCTTGAACAAATTATTGATCCTTCATGCTGACCACGAACAAAACTGTTCCACATCTACAGTTCGTATCGTTGGATCATCACAGGCAAACTTATACGCTTCTATCTCTGCAGGTATTTCAGCTCTTTGGGGACCGCTTCACGGTGGGGCAAACCAGGCAGTAATTGAAATGCTGGAGAAAATCCACAACGACGGCGGAGATGTAGACAAATGGGTATTGAAAGCGAAAGACAAAGATGATCCGTTCCGTTTGATGGGATTCGGTCACCGTGTATATAAAAACTTCGATCCGCGTGCAACGATTATTAAGAAAGCTGCCGATGATGTTTTGGAGAAATTGAAGATCAACGATCCATTATTGGATATCGCTAAAAAATTGGAAAAATACGCTTTGGAAGACGAATACTTCAAATCAAGAAGCTTGTATCCGAATGTAGATTTCTATTCCGGAATTATCTACAAAGCACTCGGAATTCCTTCTGAAATGTTTACAGTAATGTTTGCATTAGGTCGTTTACCGGGATGGATCGCACAATGGAAAGAAATGTCTGAGGGTGGTGAACCGATCGGTCGACCAAGACAAATCTACACAGGTGAAACAACAAGAGAATACGTTCCGATTGCAAAAAGAGGATAAACAAGATTCAAAATAAAAACAAAAAGTAGGGGCGAAAAATTTTCGCCCCTACTTTTT
>CAMPIU010000487.1 GCA_946886545.1 uncultured Flavobacteriales bacterium
ATTATGAACCGTCTGAAGAACGGCTCATCCAAATGGACATCCGGTCATTTGCGTTTGTGGAATGAAGTGGCTACCTTACTGCTAGTAGCCATTGTTTTCCTGGTCATCATGAAATCAAGTTTGGGATGGATTGGCGGAGTAATCGGCTTTTTTGGAGTAGGGATTGCCTTGATGCTGGGGATAAAGCTTTATAAGAAATTGCGAAAGAACTGAATTGCTTCTGACAAAAAAGGTAATTCCGCAATATTACGTCCGACTTTTTCATTTTACTATTGTTTGCGGCGAACTTTTTTCTTAAATTAAATAAGAAACGAGTAAAATGGGTTCAACAAAAAAGGAGCAATATCTGCCTTATCAGTTGCGGTACGCACAACTTTCAGATGCAATGGGTCACCCTGCCAGAATAGCAATTCTGGAGCATATGAATATTTATTTTCGGGCGAACAGTCTTGAATTGATTCATCTAACAAAGCTTTCTAAATCCACAGTTAGTCAACACATCAAAGAGCTTTTGGATTCGAAATTGTTATTTGAGCGATTTGAGGACGATTCCAACATACATTACTACTATCTAAATCCGCACGCCGGTGATATGATGAAAGAGGTGGTAAGTCACGTTTTTAAACGAAACTTATTTGAGACGTAATATTGCGGAATTACATTTAAAAAGTACAACTTCGGAAATAAGTCAATAACTTTACAAAAAGACTTTAAAATGACTTACGAAAATATCCTGGTGTCCCAAAACGGACATACGCAAACGATCACGATTAATCGTCCCAACCAATTAAATGCCTTAAACAAACAAACGATCTCCGAATTGAATCACGCACTAAATGCAGCGAATGAAGATTTCGGGACAGGGGTTGTAATCCTTACGGGATCGGGTGAAAAGGCGTTTGTAGCAGGTGCTGACATTAAAGAGTTCGCAGATTTTTCAGTAGAAAAAGGTCGTGAACTGGCTTCGCAGGGACAACAGCTTTTATTCTCATTTATTGAGAATATGACCACTCCGGTAATCGCTGCGGTAAACGGATTTGCTTTGGGTGGCGGATTGGAATTAGCAATGGCTTCTCATATTCGAATTGCTTCGGCAAACGCAAAAATGGGTCTTCCGGAAGTTTCACTAGGAGTTATTCCGGGTTATGGAGGAACACAGCGTTTGGCACAATTAGTTGGTCGTGGCAAAGCAAACGAAATGATCTTTACTGCCGGAATGATCTCTGCGGATGAAGCAAAATCATGGGGTTTGGTAAATCACGTTTGTGAACCGGAAGAGTTGATGGACCTGGCAAACGAATTAGCTGCTAAAATTTTGAAAAACTCAGGAACAGCAATCGCTTCGGCAATTCGTGCAGTAAATGCATTGTATTCCGAAGGTGGTCAAAAAGGATTTGATGCTGAAGTAGAAGAATTCGGAAAGTGTTTCGGGACGGCTGATTTCAAAGAAGGTACAGGAGCATTCATTGAAAAAAGAAAACCTAACTTCCGAGGATAATTGAATCCGCTTAAAAAACTATTAGGGCAAACAGCTGTTTACGGGTTGTCAAGTATTCTTGGACGAACCCTGAACTACTTATTGGTACCGCTTTACACTTCGGTTTTTGAAAAACATCCGGAAGAATATGGAGTCGTATCCCAACTTTACGCCTTTGTAGCTTTTTTAATGATTTTGCTCACCTTCGGAATGGAAACCACTTATTTTCGATTCATTCAGGATAGTGAAAACAGGAAACAGGTTTTTCAAAACAGCTTCCTAACCATTGTTTTGTTGAACGTGGCATTCTTCATTGGATTGTTGCTCTTAAATCACAATATTGCAGATACGCTCTTATTTAATGATCATCCGGAATACATTATCCTGATGGGGGCAATTGTAATGATCGATGCCATTTCAAGCTTACCGCTGGCAAAATTAAGAGCTGAAGAAAAAGCAAAAGAGTTTGCCATCATTCAATTTTCTTCCATTGGAGTAAATATTATCCTGAATTTGATGTTGCTCTATTTTTTTGTAGATCCGGCGGAACCAACGAAAGGAGTGTTTTATATTCTCATGGCAAACCTTGTTTCGAGTTTGGTAAAGCCTGTTATGTTGAGGAAGGATTTTACAGGAATCCGTTTCAATCTCGATATGCCCTTGCTGCGTAAAATGCTGGTTTATGCAATTCCGATTGTAATAGCCGGATTCGCAGGAATCATCAATGAAGTAATCGACAGGATAATGCTGAAGCAAATGCTTTATGATCCGGCAAATGGAGTAACAGCTAAAATGGCGGATGCTCAAATCGGAATCTACAGCGCGTGCTATAAACTGGCTATGCTGGTGACTATTTTGCTCCAGGCCTATCGGTATGCCGCCGAACCCTTTTTCTTCAATCAAATGAAGAACCAGGATCGCAATAAATTGTACGTCAAACTGATGAATTATTTTGTTGCCGTCGTTTGTTTGGTTTTCCTTGGGGTTTCTTTGAACCTGGATATTTTCAAATACTTTATTTCAAACGAAACTTTTTGGGAGGGATTACCTGTTGTTCCAATACTTTTATTGGCAAATGTGTTTTTTGGAGTTTACATCAATCAAAGTATCTGGTATAAACTTTCGAACCAAACGAAGTATGGCGCGTACATTTCCATTATGGGAGCCATTTTAACAATCGGGATCAATTACATTTTTATTCCGATCTACGGATTTTATGCAAGTGCCTGGGCCACGCTGATCGTTTATGCTTTCCAAATGGTCGTTTCTTATTTGTGGGGGCAAAAACACTTCCCGATCAAATAT
>CAMPIU010000488.1 GCA_946886545.1 uncultured Flavobacteriales bacterium
ATTTATCTATGATCGTTTTCAATGAAAATTCGGTATAGTCTCCCATCGGAACATCGAGCGAAATTGCCAGGTTATCCTGCGTCGAAAATTGAACTTTCTGAACAGGTAAACTTTTGGTAATCTCCACAGCAGAACCTTTTACGCGTGTACCGGAAACTGTAAATTCCTTGGAGTAAAAGAACCCTTTGTTTATAACATAATTCCCCTGACTGTTGCTCACAGAATGGAACCTCCAGTTCAGGTTCAGGTAAGCAGGCTGTTTCAGATTGTATTTTTCACAACCTGTGCCAACGGCTACCAATATCAGTAATAGGTATAAGACCCTCATTTGTAATCAATTTAAAGCTAAGATACAGCTAAAATAAAAAGGTTGGAAATTAATCTTATTTAGAACCTGTACAAATAGCATTTAACTATCTTTGTATTATGGAAAATGCATCAACAAGAAAATTCAATGTGCGTGAGATCCGCCAGGACTTCCCTGCCCTTCGTCAACAAGTATATGGAAAAAACCTCATTTATTTCGACAATGGCGCAACATCTCAGAAACCGCAAATGGTCTTGGATGCAATTAACCAGTATTACAGTATGGACAACGCAAACATTCACCGTGGAGTCCATCATTTAAGCCAGAAAGCTACTTCCGAATACGAAGATGCACGCGAAACGGTTCGTCGTTTTATCAATGCTGAAAAAAAGGAAGAAATTATTTTTACCAAAGGAACAACGGACGGTATTAACCTGGTTGCAAGTTCATTCGGGGAATTATTGAGCGCCGGAGATGAAATTATCATTTCGGCAATGGAGCATCACTCGAATATTGTTCCCTGGCAAATGCTTGCCGAACGCAAAAAACTGACTTTAAAAGTCATCCCGATCAATAAACGCGGCGAATTACTTTTGGAAGAATACCAAAACCTGCTTTCTCCGAAAACAAAACTGGTTGCAGTTACCCATATTTCAAATAGTTTGGGAACGATCAACCCGGTTGAGCAAATCATTGAAGCTGCTCATGCCGTTGGAGCAAAAGTCCTGATCGATGGTGCGCAAAGTGTACAGCATACCAAAGTAGATATGCTGGCTATGAATTGCGACTTTTTTGTTTTTTCGGGACATAAAGTATTCGGACCGACAGGAATCGGAGTGCTTTACGGGAAAGAAGCCATTTTGGATGAAATGCCTCCTTACCAGGGCGGTGGCGATATGATCGCAAAAGTAACTTTCGAACGGACAACTTATAATGAATTGCCCTTCAAATTTGAAGCAGGAACACCACATATTGCCGGAGGAATCTGTTTGGGAACCGCATTGAATTATCTGAGCCGGTTTGATCCGAAAGAATTGGAGGAATACGAGCGCGACTTGACCGAATATGCCCAGGAAATGCTGGAGACTTTCGAAAACATTACTTTGATCGGAACAGCAAAAAACAAAACTTCCGTGGTTTCTTTCGCTGTACAGGGAATTCATCCTTTTGATATCGGGACACTTTTAGACAAACAGGGAATCGCCGTAAGAACCGGGCATCATTGTACGCAGCCTTTAATGGATTTTTACCAGGTTCCGGGAACTGTCAGAGCATCATTCGCATTTTACAATACACGGGAAGAAATAGACCAATTTATAGCAGCAGTCGAGAAAAGTATCTCAATGCTGGGTTAGGAGTAGAAAAAATGAGTATCCAAGAAAAACAACAGGAAATAATTGACGAATTTGCCATCTACGATGACTGGATGGAGAAATATGAATACATCATTGAACTCGGAAAGGATCTTCCCTTAATTGATCCGGAGAAAAAAACCGATGATCGTTTGATCGAAGGTTGTCAGAGCAGAGTTTGGCTTGATGCAAGCATTGTTAATGACAAAATTCATTTAACGGCAGATTCCGATGCGATCATCACCAAAGGAATTATTGGTTTACTGATCCGCGTTTACGACAATGAAGCGCCGGAGGACATTGTTAAAAGCGATTTGCATTTCATTTCTGAAATTGGACTCCAGGAACATCTTTCTCCCACCCGCGCAAACGGTTTACTGAGCATGGTTAAAAAAATTAAAATCCTGGCATTGTCCGCAATACCAAAATAAGATGGAACATTTAGAAGATAAAATAGTCGACATATTAAAAACCATATTCGACCCGGAAATCCCGGTTGATATTTACGAATTGGGATTGATCTATGAAGTCCGGATCTCAAAGGAAGGTGTTGTTGAAATTGATATGACTTTGACTTCTCCGAACTGTCCTGTCGCAGAATCTTTACCGAAAGATGTGAAAGAAAAGGTAGAAAGTGTTGAAGGAGTATCGGAAGCACACGTCAATATCGTATTCGACCCGCCATGGGATAAGGATATGATGAGTGAAGAAGCTAAATTGGAACTCGGATTTTTATAAAATAATGGAGAATGGTAAAATTGACAAGAGCAATCTGTCCGACTTCTAAAAATCCATTCTTTTCAATTATCCATTGTCAATTTTTAATTCTATTAGAATAAATTTATACTATTAATCGAAACAATTTGTTATGACAAGAAGAGTTGTAATTACCGGTTTGGGAGCCCTTACACCAATCGGAAATAACGTTCCTGATTTTTGGAACAACATGAAAGCAGGTAAAAGCGGTGCCGCACCGATTACCAAATTCGATACATCAAAATTCAAAACAACTTTCGCGTGTGAAGTGAAAGGATACAATCCGTCAGAACATTTTGATGTGAAGGAAATCAGAAAATACGATCCCTTTTCTCAATATGCACTGGTA
>CAMPIU010000489.1 GCA_946886545.1 uncultured Flavobacteriales bacterium
GATCTATATTAACGACAGCGATTTTAAATCCATCATTACTTATTCGGCAAGAGACTCCATCTATTCGGACCTCAAAAAGAAGCAGGTTCATTTATATGGTGAAGCCAAGTTAAATTACGAAGGCGTTGATATGTCAGCTGAATACTTGCTTATCGACCTCAATAAAAATGAAGTTCTGGCAACTTTTGCACTTGACTCATTGGGCAGAAAAGTTGGGAAACCCTTATTTATAGACAATGGAGATACGCTGAAAGCAGCATCAATCCGCTACAACTTTGAAACAAAAAAAGGATATATCCAGGAAGCCGCTATTAAGCAGGATGATTATTATCTAACCATGGAAAAAGCAAAACGGCAGCCCAATGAGGATGTCCATTTTATTCATGGAAAGTTTACGACTTGTAATTTAGAAGAACCTCATTATCACTTTGCCCTTTCCAAAGCTGTTATGGTTCCTGACAAGCGAATTGTTTCAGGCCCCATTAACTTATGGGTCATGGGAGTTCCCACACCGCTTGGTCTTCCGTTTGCTATGATCCCTTTGAAAAAGAAAAAAGAAAGACAAAGCGGATTTATCATGCCTCAATACTCCCTTATTTCTGCTTATGGAATGGGATTCCTTGACCTCGGATATTACATTCCAATTTCAGAACGCTTTCAAACCATAGCTTACGTTACAGGCTATACACGCGGAAGTTTTGGCTTCCGAAATTATTCCGAATATGCTACAAAATACAAACACAGTGGAAATTTTGATTTGGGATACACACGCTTCAGATATGGCTACCCGGACTCTACCGTTTTTAGCACAACTACCATTCGCTGGACACACAACCAGGACCCTAAACTGAATCCCAACTGGTCCTTTACAGCCAGCGTCAATTACAACTCCAACTCGACAAATAAACAGACTTTAAACCAACAGAATAGTCCACAGTATTTCAATAATACTTTAAACTCGGACATTCGCTTAGGAAAACGCTTTGGAGCCTTACCGATTTCTGCAGATTTGAAATTGAGCCTGAGACAAAATTCCGCAACACGGATCATCGATTTGACTTCTCCCATCTTCAACTTTCAAACAACGAACAGGATCTTTCCTTTTAAGAAAGTGAATAAAGTAGTTGGTTTCAGTTATGCGAACGAGATACAGAACCGCTCTTCATTCAAAGATCACTATTTGAAGAACGGACATTTTGATAGCATCGGCCAGAATTTCAGGAACGGATTCACACAAAACTTCAATGTACAGGCAACGTTTAGCGCACTTAAAAACACCGTTCGAATCACACCTTCTGCAACATACAAGCAGATCTACAACTTTCAGACAATTGAAAAAACAGTTGTTGATACCAGCAATGCAGTGTTAATCGATACCATTGGACGAGGAGGATTCAGCCATTCATTCAATTCAAGTGTTTCACTGACAAGTAATTTGTATTCGTATTACCGCTTTATAGGAAAACGAAAAACCTTGCTTCGCCACGTCATGACACCGACCGTTTCGTTCAATTACGCACCTGCTATTCAACAGGGAATAACCAGTTATACGGATACTTCCGGAAATGAAATCAGATACAGTAGATTTGAACGGAGTTTATATTCCGAATACCTTACGAAATCTTCGGGAAGAATTATTTTGGGATTGAACAACACCTTTGAAATCAAGCAAAAGAATGAAAAAGATACTATCACCGGATTTAAAAAGACCCGCTTAATCGACAACTTCTTATTGACTACTGATTACGATATTTTTAAAGAATCCATGAACTGGGGAGACCTGAACATGCGAATGGTCATCAACCCGAATGAATTCATCAATTTGACCATCACGGCAGAACACAGCTGGTATGCATGGGATACGAACGGTTTGATCAAAAAAGATTATGCATTCAAAACAAAACAGGGAATCGGACGGATAAAATCGGCTTCATTTGCCACTACATTGATCTTAACCACCAAAAAAAGCCGCGACCGTTTACAAAACATATCAAATCAAATGTCGAATGTTTGGAATCCCGAATACCAGCAATGGATCGTGAATCCGAATCAAATGGTCTATTTCGAAATTCCATGGAAATTAACTGTTGATCACATTTTTGCCATCAATTTAAACTCAGACACTTCAACCTACAGAGACAAGCATTATCTCCCCACAAACACCGTAACACTCGGTGGAGATGTAAATTTAACACCAAACTGGAAAGTCGGCGCACGGATGATGTATGACATTGAACGAAGAGCAATCAGTAACTTCAACATCAACCTGTATCGAAATATCCATTGCTGGAATGTGGTTTTCAACTGGACACCGATCGGAACAAATAAAAGCTTTACTGTAGGAATAAGAGGAAATGCGGCCATTTTGCAAAATGCAAACATCAATATCCGTAAACCACCTATTGTTCTCAACTAATTATCCAAAATCGCGCGTCATTTCGTTTTTGAACTAAAAAAATGTTTGTATTTTACGTAAAAAACAAACAACGTTGATTCCCTTACAAATAAATAAGCAACCAAGTCCTTCAAAAGGTGATTTACTTCTTTCGGAACCTTTTCTGATGGACAGCAACTTTTCCCGCGTAGTCATCCTTCTTTGCGAACACAGCGAAGAAGGAAGTTTTGGATTAATCTTAAACAATACGCTCGAAATTGAGATCAATTCCGTTGTAACTGATTTCCCTGAAGCAAAGATACCGGTCGGTTTCGGCGGTCCTGTTGAACGCAATCAATTGTTCTATATGCACCAGAACAA
>CAMPIU010000490.1 GCA_946886545.1 uncultured Flavobacteriales bacterium
GTTTACGTTGTCTTTCAAGAAACTCCTCCGATTGTTCGATGGCGTAACCTCCTGCATTTAAATTTTCCGCTGCACCGGCTACTTCTATAAAAGTTGCCCCTAAACTTTGAACTTCCTCTTTAGCGGAACTTCTTACATCAAATACATGGACAATTGCTCCCAAACGACGCGCAGTGGCTATTGCCTGCAAACCGGCAACTCCCGCACCGATGATCAATACTTTAGCCGGTCTGATAGTTCCGGCTGCTGTGGTAAACATAGGGAAAACGGACCCATACAACTCCGCTGCTTTGATCACAGCTTTGTAACCCGAAATGGAGGCTACAGATGATAAGACATCCATGGCTTGTGCTTTAGTACTTCTCGGAACCATGTCCAGACTGAATACAGTCAGATTCCGATTTTTCCAATTTTCCAATTCGGCCGTTCTATACAAGGGATTCAAAATGGAAACCACCGTCTTTTTGGAATTTGGTTGAAAGGGGGCATCAAATGCACTGATGAACGTAATTATGTCAAGTAATTCTATGATTTCATCCCGATCCATTATGGCTGCACCTGCCTGAATGTAATCGTCATCTGAAAACCCCGCTTTCTGACCAATACCACTTTCGAAGAAAACTTCAAAAGACAATTCTTTTATTAATCGTTGAACGACGGAAGGAACCAGGCAAGTTCTTGTCTCTTCCTCCCGTTCTTTTAAAAAACCTATTTTCATTTCCCTGGTTTGAATTATGGAAAAACTCCCCGATCGTTATACGTTAATTCAATGCGCTTAATCGCTTCTATGTAAGCTGCAGTTCTGAAATCTGTTTGGTAAGCCTCAGCAGTTCCAACCACCCGACTAAACGAATCCAGAATCTTCTTCTCCAATTTGGTAATCACATCTTCAAATTCCCAAATTTCTCCGCTGCGATTCTGAAGCCATTCGAAATAACTTCCGATCACTCCTCCGGAATTACACAAGATGTCCGGAATAATATCCACTCCTCTCTCGCGAAGAATAGCCTCCCCTTCCGGTGTCGTAGGACCATTTGCTCCTTCTGCGACAACTTTCGCCCGGATTGAATTCGCATTCAAATCGGTAATCTGATTTCCCAATGCCGCCGGAATACAGATATCACAGTCCACAGAAAAGAAATCTTCCTTGGGTAAGGTCACAGCCTTTGTATAATTTGCAATCACCCCATTGTTCGCCTTCAGATAAACCAACAGGTCTGTCGGATTAATTCCATTTGCATTGAAAATTGTTCCGGAAGCATCCTGAACAGCTGTCAGAATTGCTCCGTTCTCTTCCATAAAAACGGAAGCCCATTGACCTACATTTCCAAATCCCTGAACGATATACCTTTTCCCTTCCAGTGTCGTATTTCGCCATTTCGCCCAAGCTTTCAAAGTCACCACAACCCCAAACCCTGTAGCGCGGTCTCTTCCACGGAGCCCACCTGAGTTGACCGGTTTTCCGGTAACCACATGGGAATATTTTGAACGTTCATTCGGTTGTTTTGTAGACATATACGTATCCGCAATCCAAGCCATGATTTGTGCATTCGTATTTACATCCGGTGCAGGAATATCGTATTCCGGACCGATGTTATCACCCAAGGCATGCGTAAATCGACGTGTAATGCGCTCCAACTCAACTATCGAGTATTGGGAAGGGTCCAATTGAATCCCACCCTTTCCACCTCCGTAAGGCAAACCCGCCAGGGATGTTTTCCAGGTCATCCAAATTGCCAATGCTTTTGCATCATCCAACTCAATTTCCGGATGGTAACGCAACCCTCCTTTGTAAGGTCCAAGTGCGTTATTATGCTGAACACGGTAACCGGTGAATACTTCCACCGATCCATTATCCAGACGTACCGGGAAATGCACTACTAATTCATTGTTGGTATTGGATAAAATTTTTCGGATATCCGGATTCAAATCCATGATATCTGCAGCTTTATCAAATTGCTGACGAACGCTGTCGATCATCCGCGGCGCTTGTTGTTCTTTGGTCATCATATTATTCAGTTATTGAACATTTTCACAATTAAAAATGAATATTTCAGGAGAGTAATAACAGCAATCATTTTTAAGGCTACAATGTCCGCAAAGCGATGTGCTCTTTCCAGAAATATCCTGGTTATTCGGTGTGCTTAAAAACATACTCCTAATTTCAGAAAACACCATTAGGGGTTCGTATTCCGAACACTCCCACGTAATTTCATCCGGGGAATGCAAAGTGCAGTTTTTAGCAAAATGACAGGATTCACAAATCCCTTTTCCATATCGATTCATAATTCAACTAAAATCGTTTGGAACCCCATTTTCAGAAAGCATGCCAGATATCGAACGAATCATTCAATAAAAACCATAACAAGCTTAAAAAGAAAAGATTAAGCTTGATAAATGCAAAAAAGAAAAGAAAAGTATCCGAGGAATTTTTACCCGACGAGGAATTTTTACCCGGGATTATTTGATCTTTTGACCCAATGTTTTACGGTCAATTCCGAGAATTTCGGCTGCTTTGGTTTTATTTTGATCCACCGATTGAAGTACTTTCAGAATATACTCCTTTTCATGATCTTTCAGGGTTTTGAAATTCGACGGGTGTGCGGCAGTAGATTCTGGCATGGGAATTTTTAAATAATCCGACAAGTCTTTGATATCGACTGTTCCTCTTCCCATTATCAAGGCCCGTTGAATAACATTTTCCAACTCACGCACATTTCCTGGCCAGGAATGGCGTAATAGTATTTCTAC
>CAMPIU010000491.1 GCA_946886545.1 uncultured Flavobacteriales bacterium
TGCCGGCTGACTGATTGCATTGATCTCCAAAATATATAAATCCCCGGCAGTTTCAATTGAATTGGATCCGATCAAATACTGACTGTCGGGCTGCGCAATTTTGTAATCCACTGATAAATCCGGGATGGCGGTCATCCAATGAATGATATCCCGTGCACTGGTGTCTTTGGCACAAAAAATCAGTTCGTCAATGTTGTGTACGCGCACAATTTGTTCCAATTGACTGATGGAGCCCAAAGCATCTTTTCCATGATTCTCATCCAGGGAAACAGAGATAATCTGAGCGATCTTGGGTTGGGTTTGATGAAGCAGGTGTGAAACGCGCTCAAATTCCTCCTGTGAACCTACAATGGCGAAATTGGCATGCTTACGGCCATTAATGGTAAACCGCTTCCCGATTGCCAAATGAAGAATGGATCTTGAAAGAATGTAATAGGAAATAATCCAAACTGCGCCAAGAAGGATGAAGAGCCTGGAAAATTGCCATTCTTTCGGGAACAAGGCGTATAAGATCAAAATGAAGGCTGTTCCGATCGCTCCTCCGAAAATAAATTTCTTGAAGGTAACAGGTTGATCGTAACCACCTTGCAAAGCCACTGAAGTCATCCAGATAAATGTGTAGAATAAGATCAGGATATTGGTGGTTTGCTCCGGGAAATCAATTTGGGCCTGCCGCCAGTAATTGGTTAATGCGAACAAACCCAATAAAAGGTACAGAGTATCAAAAACAGGGAGTGTGATCTTTCGGATAAAACGCATTCCGATTGCCAGTCCGGCTCTGAAATAAATAGCTGAATTGATCAGGAATGAAAACAGGCGTGCATTCTTTTGCGAAAAGTGCTTACGGGCAAAGATGACCATTGCACGATAAAACACAAAAACGTAGTTTACCGAACTTTTCTTCGTGCTTTCTCCTTTGTAATGTATGATTCGCGTTTCGGGGAAATACACGTTTTTATATCCTCCTTTGATGATGCGGTATGAAAGATCGATGTCTTCCCCGTACATGAAAAATGCTTCGTCCAGCAAACCAACTTTATCCAGGGCTTCCTTCCGCATGAGCATGAATGCACCTGAAAGAATCTCGATCTCATTGGTTTCAAATTCGGACAAATAACCTAAATGATATTTTCCAAAGATCCGGGACTTGGGGAAGATACGTGAAATCCCGAAAATCTTATAGAATGCAACAGCAGGTGTTGGTAATCCTCTTTTGGATTCGGGTAAGAAAATGCCTTTTCCGTCCACCATTCGAACTCCTAGTCCACCAACTTCCGGATGTTCATCCATGTATTTGACTACTTTGAATAAAGTGTCTTCTTCAATAACAGTGTCCGGATTTAAAAGCAATTGGTATTTGCATTGGGAAAGTTCCATTGCCTGGTTATTTGCTTTGGAAAACCCTTTATTGTCTTTGTTGGCAATGACTTTGACCCAGGGAAACTTTTCGCGGACCATTTCCACAGATCCGTCCACTGAATTATTATCTACAACCCACACTTCTGCCGGTTCCTGTTTCATTGCTTCGGAAACAGAGTTCAGGCATTGCTCCAGGAAAAAGACAACGTTATAGTTGACTATGATAACAGCAATTTTTGGAGCGGAATGAGTCACAATACCAAGTGTGTTTTTAAGTTATTTTGTGGCAATACAGGATATTTCAATCGGCACATTCATTGGCAATTTGGAAACTTGTACGGTTTCCCTTGCCGGAGGTACATCCTGGAAGTAAGAGCCATAAACGGCATTCATCTCGGAAAA
This sequence comes from uncultured Flavobacteriales bacterium, assembly GCA_946886545.1. Next base: position 1,762 of record CAMPIU010000491.1, read on the forward strand.
TTGTCCTAAGTCCGTCATGAAAATGCTGCACTTCACAATGTTGTTAAGTGTCATTCCACACTCTTTCAGCAAAGTTTCAATGTTTTTCAGGATACGATGTGTTGCTTCTTCAATGGATTCCACTTCCAACTCACCGGTAAAGGGATTCAATGGAATCTGGCCGCTGACATAAACCGTGTCTCCGCTAACAATTGCCTGACTGTATGGTCCGATCGGAGCCGGAGCCCCGGGAATTTGAATTGCTTTTTTCATCGATTCTTTTTTGCAAGTTTAGTAAATTTGGACCACATGCGGTTTTTATTAGTAGATAACTTCGATTCCTTTACTTATAACATTGTCCATTATTTGGAACAGTGCGATGTGGCAGTAGATGTGCGTACTAATTTGGAAACGGATCTTTCCGCACTGGTAAACTACGATGCTGTAGTCCTTTCTCCCGGCCCTGGTTTGCCACATCAGGCAGGAAAATTAATGGAGGTTGTGGCAGAGGCCTTCGCGAAGAAGATCCCGGTTTTGGGAGTTTGTTTGGGAATGCAGGCTTTGGCTCTTCACACCGGAGATTCTTTGTATAACCAGAAAATTGTAAAGCATGGCCTGAGTGAAGAAGCCAGATTAATAGAAAAAGATTCTCTTTTTTACACAGGAATCCCGGAAGTGTTTGAAGTTGGTTTATACCATTCCTGGGCAGTGAAGTTAAAGGAAACATCTCCTTTTATCCCAACCGCATATTCCGAAAGCGAAGTATTGATGTCGATGGAAATACCCGAAAAAAAAATCTATGCCGTTCAGTTTCACCCGGAAAGTATTTTGACACCGACAGGATTGAGAATGATCGAGAATTTTGTGGAGATTGTGAAGGAGGATTAAAGGGTTCTTTGGTTAAAGGTATTTAATCCGATAAAGTTTCTTACGAATTACGAAAGCCTCGCTCGCGCTAAGGTGCTGTTAGTGACGCTTTATTCCTATTCTATCGAACCTTCACCATGAACA
>CAMPIU010000492.1 GCA_946886545.1 uncultured Flavobacteriales bacterium
GGAACTAATGACTAAAATCCCGCAAAAGGTAAAGATGCTGATTATTAAAGATTTATTGTATTTTTTCATCGATTAATTTTTGTTTCAAATAGACACTCAAATGTAGACTTTCTTTTTAATTTCGAAGTTCATTTTTACAATTTTTATTCCAAACTCAAAACATTGATTTCGTGCACTTTATTGAACCATATTTTAATTGGAGACACTTGTACATCGCTTCAGAGGATTCACTTTCTCCGTTTTATGACAGAGAATACAGTGAATTTGAATTTACAGACCGGATTTACAATTTCCTGATTCACCCGCAATGGGATAATATTGGTTCGAGAACCTTATTTGCAAAAATCTTATTTGTGGATTATGACGAAGGCTATGCAATTATGGAGTTTATCGGGGAATGGAACGATGCGATCGAAAATGATATCATGACACTTAAACGAAATGTTATTGAGGAAATCATGTCGCATGGAATCAATAAGTTTATCCTGATAGGAGAAAATGTCTTGAATTTCCATTACTCGGACGATTGCTATTATGAAGAATGGTTTGATGACGTGGAAGATGGGTGGATCGCTTTGGTTAATTTTCACGATCATGTTATCAGCGAGTTTGAGAAAGCGCGGGTAGACCACTACTTTGTAATGGGTGGGGATCTCGAAGATATTGAATGGAGAACAAGTACACCATCCCAGTTTTATGAGCGGGTGGATGAATTGGTTCAGAGAAGGATAGGGTAAAAAGAGTGGGGACGCGATTAATCGTATCCCCACGAGCAGTGCTCACTCTTATTTGGAAATAAAGACTTTTTTCATTGTCATATTGTTGTCAACAGAAACATGGATCATATAAATCCCGCTGTTTAATTCATTGTCAAGTCGAACTGAAAGGGAACTTTCTCCGGCACTTACTGTTCCCAGGTTTTCCGTGAAAACAGATTTTCCATTCAGATCTACTACGTTTACGAAAACAGAACCATCTACTTTACTGTCCAACTGAATATTCAGAGAGTTGGTGTTTGACTGATACCCGATACTTGTTTCTACTTTGTTGGTGATTGTTTCAACTGATGCCTGGGAACCAAACTGGTGTTGGGAAGTGCGTATAACATCTCCTCCATCGCTGCTGCTGCTGTTTGTTTGGTTGGTAGCCAGGTAGAAAGTTACGGTCCCAACATTGGTAGCAGGTGAGGTCCAGTTAAATGACCAACTGTTTAAAGTGGTTCCCGCGAGTTTGTGGGTAACACGTGTTTTTCCTCCGGAAACAATTGATTTGGTATTGGTTGCATCTGTTATGGCTACTGTTCCTGCCAAAGTATTGTTTGGATTCAAAGCCACTATCTCAAATCCGTTTTTCGGATTGTTGGTAGCCATCGTTACCTGCACTTGGTAGGTTGTACTTGCTTCGTATTCAGTTACGGGACTTCCGGCATGCATCAGTGTAACCGAATTAAATCCGGAGCCGCTTTGCACTGTGCCTGAATGACATTGGGTACAGGTTCCGTCTCCCGGAGCACCGGTCCTTCCACCGGGGCTTCCAGCCTGGTTTAATCCGGAGTGAAAGTTCTTGCTGAAGTTTTTAACTGTTTGGATGGATTCATGGCCTGAAAAACTTACAAGAAGTCCTGAGGCTGCAAGCAATCCAATATAGATGTAATTCTTATTCATAGTTATTTTTTAAGCTGTTTCATAACTGATTGAGACAAAGCTATTGATGTTGGAGTTGTTTGTTGTTATGAAATTGAGGTAATAAATTATGAATTTCCGAGATCTAGTTGTCCATTTTTCCTTGTTGCATCCAACATTGAAATTGTTGAAGAAGTGAATCTGCCAATGCAGGTCCTCCTTCCGGCATTAATTGCGGGGTTCCGTGCATGGCATTTAACATGGCATTTGCATTTTCTGAAATTTCGTTGTAATTCGATAAAACCGGAGACGTTCCGGCACCACTTCCATGGCAACCGGAGCAGTTTTCTACAATCATCGGAGCAATCTGCTGACTAAATGAAATCGTACTGGTACAAACTATTTCAGGAAGTGTAGGTGGAGCTTTCGCCTTTGAGCATGCACTTGGTACAAAGAACATCAGAACAGCGACGCTGCTCAATGCAAAGAAAATATTAATCGTTTTTTTCATTCAATTATTTAATAAATAAGGGTTTAAAGCTCATCCATGAGAGCGCAGGAATGAATACGAAAGGAATCATATATCCTTTGAAATAATCAATCATAGCCATTGCATCTTCATTTTTAAATTCAGGATCATCCATTGCCAATACATAAAATACAAGGGAAACAGAAAATCCGGAAAGAATGAAATGACAAATGAAAGCTGCCAAAGATTTGTTTTTCAGGAGTGCGTAAATTCCGGCACTAAGAATACTGATTCCCAAAGTGATCATCAGTGAAAAACAGAGTAAATGCCAAAATCCGGTTGCTTCGGTAAAATCAACAATGGTGTTTTTATAGAAGGATGAATAGATCCATGCTATTATTGATGAAAACACTCCTGCTGTTAAGGCAAGGAAAAAAAAGCGTTTGAACATATCGAATCTATTTTTCAGTTACCGGAATGGAATAGGAGATGTTCATAATGTCAGGAACGGCATCGCTTTTACGGCCAACACCATAATCAATTCGATTAACTGTGAATTTACCTGAAAAGGTTAGATCATTTCCGGACTTGGTAACGGTAGCCGGAATTTTTTTCTCTTTGGTAACTCCTTTCATTGTTAGTTTACCGGTA
>CAMPIU010000493.1 GCA_946886545.1 uncultured Flavobacteriales bacterium
GGTATGATTTGCTTCCAAGTGTATTAATTTCACGACCGATTTCCTGCGTAATGAAACCAAGTTTCTTTCCGCACAATGGAATATTCATCGTTTCAAGGAAGTAATTCAGGTGATTTGAAAGACGCATTTTTTCTTCGGAAACATCCATTTTTTCGATATAGAAAATGATCTCCTGTTCCAAACGGTTCAAATCGATTGAGATATTGGTAATCTTCTCCAAACCGGTTTTCATGCGCTCACGAACTGCTTCAATACGTGCAGTTTCGTATTTCGGAACTTCAGCCAGCAATTCATCAATGCGCTGAATATTGTTTTCAAAATCCTTTCTTAACTGATCGCCTTCCTGCTTGCGGAACTCGTTCAAATGATTACATGCTTCTCTTACCAAACTTTGAACGAAAGTAGATTCTTCGTCTGAAAGTGCTTCTTTATCGTTGGAGTAGATTTCCGGCATTCTCATAACCAGGGATAAAATATCATCCGTTGGTTCTCCCAGCAATTCAGCTGTTTCCTTGATATCTTTATAGTATGCCTGAGCCAGATCTCGGTTGATCACATAATTCTTTGTATCACCGGAATTCTCAAGGGAAATAGATAACTCTACTTTACCCCTGTCAAGTAATTCAGCAACTATTGAACGATTCTCCAATTCAATTTCGCGATACAAAGGAATTGCACGCATATTCAGATCCAAACTTTTGCTGTTTAGGGAACGGATTTCCACAACGATTTTCTTTCCTTGAAAAGAACCACTTGCTTTTCCGTAGCCGGTCATTGATAATACCATTTACTTCAGTTTGGGCAAAAGTAAGGAAATATTGTCGAGAAGGTGTTAATTCAGGTACAAACCCAATTTAAAAATCAGATTCTAATTTAACCACATAGGTTTACATAGGGGAGATTACTACCAGGCGGATTATTTACCGATTTCACCGGAGTTAGGTTTTGATTTGGAGAAATTAGTGGTTTTATTTTATCCTTGATTGAAGAAACATATATAGAACAACACATAGACGTTGCTATGTGAATTATGTTCCATGTCATTTGCTGTTTATCACACCATTATCATAATTTCCAATATAAGTCCCGCAATTACTCACGGGACTTATTGGAAACGATATGCAGTTAGTCTTGTGCCAACACCACTGCAGTGGGATTAGCTCCAAGAGCATCTTTGATCTTTGCTTCTAATTCATCCATTAATTCCGGGTTATCAGCAATCATATTTTTTACCGAATCTCTTCCCTGTCCTAAACGGGTTTCACCGTAAGAGAACCAAGATCCGCTTTTCTTTAAGATATTTAATTCCACTCCCAAATCAATGATTTCACCTACTTTGGAAATTCCTTCTCCGTACATGATATCAAACTCCGCTTTACGGAATGGGGGTGCAACTTTGTTTTTCACCACTTTCACTTTGATACGGTTACCAATCACATCTTCCCCCTCTTTAATTTGGGCCGCTCTACGGATATCAATACGCATAGAAGCATAGAATTTCAAGGCATTTCCTCCGGTTGTTGTTTCCGGGTTACCGAACATCACACCGATCTTATCACGCAGCTGGTTGATGAAAATACAACAGCATTTTGCTTTACTGATCGACCCGGTTAATTTACGAAGTGCTTTCGACATCAATCGGGCTTGTAATCCCATTTGGGAATCACCCATCTCGCCTTCAATTTCTGCTTTCGGCGTTAATGCCGCAACAGAGTCAATAACCAGCAAATCAACTGCTCCGGAGCGGATCAAACTGTCGGCAATTTCCAATGCCTGTTCTCCGTTATCCGGTTGTGAGATCAATAGATTCTCAACGTCAACTCCTAATTTTTGTGCGTAGAATTGATCAAATGCGTGTTCCGCATCAATGATAGCTGCAATCCCGCCTTGTTTTTGTACTTCAGCAATTGCGTGAATTGCCAAAGTTGTTTTCCCGGATGACTCCGGTCCATAAATTTCAACGATTCTTCCCTTCGGGTAACCGTTTACTCCTAATGCCAGGTCTAATGTAATTGAGCCGGAAGGGATTACCTCTACTTCTTCAATTGCATTGTCTCCTAATTTCATTACAGATCCTTTTCCGAAAGTCTTATCCAACTTTTCCATTGTTAGCTGAAGTGCTTTCAATTTTTCCGGGTTAACTTCTTTAACTGCCATATCGTTTAATTTTAAATCGTTTTGTTATCGTTTCTGCAAATGTACACCCAGTAGGTCGTAAACTACTTACGATCTTCCGGTGATTCCAAATTTAAAATTTCCTCACCGTGAATTTTTGTTTTCGGTTTCTCTATTATGTGTGTAATCACTCCCTTTTCATTGATTATAAACGTTGTTCGATGGATTCCATCATATTCACGCCCCATAAACTTCTTCAAACCCCAAACTTTAAACGCATCAATCATTTTCCGTTCGGTGTCTGCGATCAATGGAAAAGGTAAATTAAACTTTTCAATAAACCGAGCATGTGCCTTCTCAGTATCCATACTTACTCCCAAAATAGAATAGCCTTCATTTTGCAATGCCTGGTACGAATCTCTTAAACTGCATGCCTGATTCGTGCAAGCCGGCGTATTGTCTTTCGGGTAGAAATAAATCACTAATTTTTTGTTTGCAAACTGCTTATCTGTAATTTCTTTCCCGTTTTGATCTTTTCCCTGAAAACCAGGCATACGATCACCTATCTTTAATCCTGTCATTTAATTGTTGAGTATTTAAACATTAAAATGACGATTATATAA
>CAMPIU010000494.1 GCA_946886545.1 uncultured Flavobacteriales bacterium
TTCCATAACTAATATCAAATACTATTTTATGAAGAAAATGGACTTTTTAGTAACTTCTTTGCTATGTCTTGGGGGTTGTATGAGCACTTATGCTCAGGAATTTAAAAAAGTATCTGTTCCCAAAGGAATCTATACAGAAACAAAATCTTTTGAACGGATTAATCAGAAACGGGTGAACAATGCATTCCACGGAATAAGCGAGGTTTATTCCTTTGATTTTACCGGAACAAGCACGAAATCGGTTTCTCAGGAAATTGAATCAACGGCAAATTTGGCACTCAAAAAATCCGGATTTGTAACCTATTCCAATACGAGCTCCATTTCTGCTTTGCTTGCAATGCGCCCGGAAGTACTTTCGGTTCAATTGCCTTATGAAGACCGGATTTTAACCATCGACCTGGTTCAGGTGAACATTTTCACGGATGAGTTTAAATTGGAAACAAGTACTCCGGGATTGGATAAAGGGGTGAGTTTCGGATTGTATTATCAAGGAACGGTCCGCGGGGAAGATGCAGTAGCAGGAGTTAGTTTCTTTCGGGATGAGTTCTTTGTTTTGATCAACAGAAATTCAGCAGAAGATGCAACTATCGAAGCAGGTCTTATACGACTTCCTCAGAATAAAAACGGGATCCATGTGGTTTATTCGGATGATGATCTGAAAAATAAGCCTGTTTATTCCTGTGGTTCTGAAGAATTGGAACAATACCATGAAGCTGTTGAGCGGCTTTCTTCTCAAAAGGAAGACTTGGAGCAAATGGAGAAAGCAACCTACAAATGTGTGACCTATTTTTGGGAAACCCGTTATAATTTGTATACCTCAAAAGGTAGTACACAAGCGGTTACAAATCACATGACCAATATTTTCAATAATTTCAAATTACTATATGAAAACGAGCAGATCGGATCGAAGTTGAATCAGCTATATGTTTGGACAACGGCAGATACTTACAATGATGACCTGAATACATTCTCTGCTAACCGTTCTAATTTCGGGGCGAATATCGCAACCTTGTTTTCGAATACAGGTGGCGGTGGAGTTGCCTGGCTGGATCAGTTGTGCGGGAGCAATGAATATTACAAACACGGATTTTGCGGAGCTGTCGGAGGAACGGTGAATGCAATTCCAACATATAGCTGGGCTGTTAACGTAACGGCTCACGAAATAGGACACAATTTGGGCTCACCACATACGCATGCATGCAGCTGGACAGGTGGCGCAATTGACGGTTGTGGTCCGGCAGCAGGTTATTCGGAAGGGTGTAATGGTCCGATTCCTTCAAACGGTGGAACGATCATGAGTTATTGTCATCTGAACAGTGTAGGAATGAATTTTACACTTGGTTTTGGCCCTCAACCGGGAAATCTTATCCGATCCAGAATTAACAGTTGTATCACATTGACCTGTGAATCAGGAACCGGTGGCGGAACTTGTACCAATGCCTATGAACCAAATGAAACTCAGTCAGCTGCTGCTGCATTGACAAGCGGAACAGCTGTTTCAGCTGCGATTGCAACTTCCGGAGATAATGACTTCTTTAAGATTACCACTTCCGTAACAACAAATAATGTGTTCAATCTGGCCGGACCTTCCGGTGTGGATTTCGATCTGGTGATTTACAATAGTGCAGGAACACAAATCGGTTCCGGAGCAGGAAGTACGGCAACGGAATCCGTAACATTGAACTCACAAGCTGCCGGAACGTATTATGTGAAAGTGTTCGGCTATAACAATGCCGTCAGTTCTACCTGTTATACACTGACTGCTACGGCAACGTCCGTAACGAACTGTTCTACTGCTTATGAACCGAATAATTCAATAGCGGCGGCGGCAACGATTCCATTGGCAACAATCATCTCTTCTGCAATTTCTTCAAGTACCGACCAGGATTATTTCAAGGTAACAACTACTTCGGTTGGAACCCATCAGTTTGCCCTGGCAGGACCAAGTGGAGTCGACTATGATCTCAATGTATACAACAGTGCCGGTACAATGATCGGATCAGGAACCGGTTCCACAGCTACCGAAAATGTGTCAATCGCAAATCTTGCGGTTGGAACTTACACGGTTCGTGTTTTTGGTTATAACGGAGCAAATAGTGCAACTTGTTACACCTTGAATGTAGCGAGAACCTCAGCTGCTTTCTTTGGAGAAGAAACAGCTGCTTCAACGTATTCGGTTTATCCGAACCCAACAAAAGATAAGCTTGCTATTAGTTCAACAAATCGGGATGAAGTCATGAAAGTAGAGGTGACGGATATCAATGGGAAAGTCCTTTCGACACGAGAATTGCGCAGTAATGAGGTGATTGATGTTTCAGACATCAGCTCAGGGATTTATTTCGTGAAAATCGTTTCAACTGATAATGAAGTGACACAAATTAAATTTGTGAAGGAGTAATTGGAGTCCGCAACACGGATTCTGAGATAACATAGTGGGGGTGCGATTAATCGCATCCCCACTTCTTTTATAACAACAATCAGTGAGCCTGAACTACTCTCTCGATGGTATCCGGAATCTTTTTTACACCCAAAAAGGTATTGTTTCAAGCTTGAAACGCAGTGTAATTTTGCAAAAAAAAATCCTGAAATCGGGATAAACAAATAGTTTGTGAAAAATACGCTTCTTTTTATTCTATTGATGTCCGGTTCGTTTTTGTTTGCTCAGAACGGAATGATCACCGGGAAGGTTTTTGATAAGGATCAGGCGGTTCCATATATCACTATTGCGC
>CAMPIU010000495.1 GCA_946886545.1 uncultured Flavobacteriales bacterium
ATTGAAAAACGCTTGCGCTAAAGCTTGTGCCATTGCTAAAGCTTTGGCGACATGCAATCAGCGTAGGTGCATGGAGAAGATTTAATCCCTTTTCTTCTGACAATTTCAAACTAAAAACGACTAAAAGCCGGTTTTCCAGCTTATATGCAAAACATTAAAACTTACCCCTTAGAGAATCCCTTTCCTTTTACATTTTCAATTCCCGATTACTTCAACAAGCTCCCCGACTGGTAAATATCCACCACCAATTCACCGGTATGATCAATGCTTGCCCGATGCATGCGATCACAATTGAAAGAGAACCCAACATTTCCATAAACATCAACACTGATCATTCCTACGTCTCCGTTAATCGGATTTTCAAGGTTGCGGATCACATAATCGCATGCCTCCTGTAGTGACATTCCTTTTAACTCAAGCAAGGCCGCAACTTTATGCGCGATCACGTTAATAATGATCAGTTCACCATCACCTGTGCAAGAAGACGCGCAATGGGTATTGGCATAACAACCTGCTCCAATCATGCAACTGTCTCCAACTCTTCCGGGCAAACTATTCGATAATCCCCCGGTTGAAGTTGCGGAAGCTAAATGTCCCCTGGAATCTAAAGCCACACATCCCACTGTTCCGTGTCCGTAACTTTTTTCCTCCTGTAACTCATTGATCTGTCTTTCTACAATGAAATAATCGTTCGGCATTAATTCAAGTGAATTTAATTCCGCCAGTTTTAGCGCTCCGTATCCGGCAATGTGCACGTGTTTCGTATTACTCATTACTTTTCTGGCCAGTGAGATCGGGTTTTTCACTTGTGTGACCATCGATACGGCGCCTGCTGCAAGTAAATGTCCGTCCATAATTGCCGCATCCATTTCAACTACTCCATCACTATTTAAAGCAGAACCTTTCCCTGCATTGAATAGCGGGTTATCTTCCAGGATCCGGACTGTTGCTTCTACAACATCAAGGGCCGAAGCTCCGTTGACGAGTAATTCATGTCCGTGTTCAACAGCAATTTTAAGCCCTTCCATATAGCCTTTGTGATTTGCTTCAATGAATTTGCTGTTCTGTCCGGCCCCACCATGTATGGCTATTGCAATTTTATTCATCTTCGGTCCTTATATTTGTGTAACTTAATTTACAGGTGTGAATGTTAAACTCACAATTCCTCACCAACAAATGCACCCGTAGATTATCTACATAGATCGGGTCACCTTTTTCTACATCACTTACATTCGTCTGTTCAATATCCCTGGCATCAATAATGACAACCATTCCTGAACCCAGGCATCTCGCTTTGCGGCCTTTCCGGATCAGTAAGGCAGTATCTTCTCCAAGTCCGATTCCTAGTTGACCGGAATTCGTAATAACCGCGTGGGCCAGGCGTCCGAAACGGCCTCTGCGGATAAAATGTGTATCAATGATACAATCTTCTATCAAACCTAATCCGGAACTGATGCGGAGATCGTAGTCGATCAGTGCCTCATTCGTCCCTCCGCTTTGAATCATTAGTTTTGCCATCACCATTGCTCCTGCACTTGTTCCGGCAACGGTAAATTTCGGGTCGTGGCGATACCTTTTAGTGATTGCCTCAGCGATTGGTGACCCACCGATGATGGTTGCAATCTTGAACTGGTCTCCTCCTGAAAACAGGATTGCGGCCGCTTTGTTCACACGTTCAAGGTACAGTTCGTTTTTCGCATCAGCAATGCTTTGAATATCCATAAACCCTACATTCGTATAACCAACTTTCTTGAAAGCTTTTTCATAAATTGTCTGGACTTCCAGTGGAAAACCGGTCGCAGTAGTGATTACTTCAATACGGTCATCCATTGAGTTCTCATAAACCAATTCTTTTAGAATTTCCAGGTGAACAAACTGTTTGTTATGCGCTGCAATGGGCACCTGATTTTCACCTTTATCTTCTCCCCCGCCAATTAGTAAAAGTCTGCCTTTGTGTAACATGTGCGGTATTTTTAATTAAGATACTTTTGACATCGAGTAAAGTAATTTCTCCTGGAGTTTCCTTACCAGCTCAATGGAATGCTTCACATGATCGGCACACACAAAAATGAAGGCTTCCTGCGGTGCATTTGTAACTGCAAACTCAATTGCTGATGCCTCATCGGAGATCACCTCTACCCTTGGATTTTTATTTGTAGAATGAATTCCTTCCATGATCAGCTGGGTCATTTCCTCGTTTGATCTTCCCCTACCATCCTTGTCGTGCCGGATAATGATTTCATCAAAGATCGAAGCAGCATATTTCCCCAGGTTGTGTATATCATTATCGCGGCGATCTCCCGTTGCCCCGATAATACAGATCTTGGAAGATGCCTCTACATTAGTCATGTATTTTTGAATGGCATCAAAACCGGAAGCATTGTGTGCATAATCAAGCATCAACTGGCAGTGAGTGAATTCAAAAAGATTCATTCTTCCGGGTGTCATTTCAGGAGAAGGGATAAAAGAAGTCAATCCGTTTCTGATAGCTTCTATCGTAAATCCGGAAACAATTCCTGCTGCAATTGCCGGTAAAACGTTGGCAACCATAAACTCTGCTTTACCGCCATAGGTGATCGGAACGCGATTAACTCCCAGTATCCTGATCACAGTTTCACCGGTTCTTACTACAAATTATCCGTCCTGAACGAATACAGCCATCCGGCCATTGTTGCAATGTGTTTCTAAACTCTCGTTCCTAT
>CAMPIU010000496.1 GCA_946886545.1 uncultured Flavobacteriales bacterium
GTTTTTTGTTTTATCTGGCACAATGAAACACTCGCGGAAGCGGGGAAATGGAAGGGGTGGAAAAAAGTGTTTGATTATACATTAGAGCAATTAAAATGATCATCTCAACAGCAAGTTTAAGTCAAAATACTTTCCCGAAAATTCAGCACGGTGATGAAATTGTTCAATTGGGTTCGTGTTTTTCATCAAGTATGTCTTTTTGGTTTCGCAGAGCCGGATTCCGCGTATTGGACAATCCGTTGGGTGTCATTTTTCATCCTGTTCCACTGGCAAAACAAATTTTAATGGCATTTGGTAAAACAGAATGGAGTGGATTTGTTCAAAAGGACGATGTATGTGTAAGCTATGATGCTAACAGTGCTTTGTATTCGATGAGTTCATCCGGACTGGAAAAATTGGTGAAACAACAATTGGAAGAACTGAGAATTTCTTTGGAGAAAGCCAAAATATTAGTTGTTACACTCGGTTCTGCTCATGGGTATCGACTAAGGCAATCCGGGAATTTGGTTGCCAATTGTCATCAACAGCCACAATCCCTTTTTGAGAAGGAATTGACAGCTGCTGAAGCTTTGGTCTCTATTTGGAGATCTGCCTTAACTGAATTGAGGAATGTAAATCCAACAATAGAAGTAATCTTTACGGTGAGTCCTGTTCGCTACATCCGGGATGGTTTGATGGAGAATTCCCGATCAAAATCGGAATTGTTCCGTTTGGTTTCCTTACTTAAAGGAGATTCGGTTCACTATTTTCCGGCTTATGAATTAGTAAATGATGTATTGAGGGATTATCATTATTTTGATCCGGATGGTGTCCATCCTACGGATCAGGCTACGGAATTTGTATGGGACTTTCTCAAACAAGAACTTTTTTCGGCTCAAACAAATGAACTGATAGAAGAAGTTATGAAACTTCGCAAAATGGAGGAGCATCGATTGATGTATCCGGAATCTAAAAAAGCTGAAGAATATCTTATTCGATTAAAACAAAAAAGGGAAAGTTTCCTTTCCCGATACCCAGTAGTAGTCTGGTGCTAATCTTATTGTGTCTTAATAACGATCGTTCCTTTGTATTCTCTTGGTTCTCCAGGATTTGGATTTCCCATTATAACCTTCCATAAGACAACTGTTCCGTTTTTCAAGACTTCGCCTGAATTACTGTCAACACCATTCCAACCCGCAGAGACGTCTGTAGTTTTGTAAATAACTCTTCCGCTTTTTGTATCGTAAATATATAGTTCAAAAGGAGTTTTACGTTCTTTCAAAGCATGTGGCATGAATGTAGAAACTCTTGAATCACTTGAATTTAAATCAATTGCTTCCTGTGCATTCAAATTGTAATCCTCAGATAATGTGATTTTTCTGGGTTCAACCACCACACAACCATTTTGATCTTTTGATGATGCGGAAACACTGATTTCTTTTCCTTTATACGGGTGAACAATCAATGTACCGTTTTCAGTTTCAAAAGCATGTTTTTCAACTGTCCAATGAACAGGTGAGTTATTTCCGGAAACTGTAAATCGAATTGCCGGAACCCCATCTTCATATAATAAGGTAGGATCAACGCTGATATATAAATCAGAAAGTGGTTTACTAACGGAAATTGTTTGCTTTTGATTTCCAACAACCAAGTCAATGTTGCCTTCATTGCTTGCAACCAGGATTTTTTTAGCTCCAGGTTTTACTGTTATTAGTGTTTTATTGTTTTGGATAACTGAAACAGGTGAATTTTCATTCGGGTTTCCGATTTCAATTTCGTCACCAATACAATATTTTGTTTTGTTTGTGTTTGCCGGTAAGTAATTTGGTTTTTGAGTACCGCCATTCTCAGAAGCACTTTTTGGAGAGCTTTGTGAGTTTTGGACAGTTGAATTGGCATCTCCTTTTGAACTTTGTACCAACTGATTTTCAGTATTCTGGTTAATTCCTTTTTCAACAGGAGTTGACTGAACTCCATTTAAGGATTGTTTTTCAGTCTGATGTGTATTTGTTTGAGGGCTTGTATAATTATCTTTATCCAACAGGTTTTCCGAAGGATTTTCTGTTTGTTCTATAGCAGTATTTTGACTAACTACAGGCGTGTTTTCTTTCGTTTTTTGTGTGGATTCCGACTGAGAATTCAATGCAAAAAACAAGGCAGAACCAACCAGTATCGTACCAATTGAAGCTGCAACCCACCATTTGCGGTAGAAAGGAGAAGGAGTAGTTCCGTCTAATCTTTTAGACATTGATTCCCATGCAGCCTCGTTGTAGGGTAGCTCATGGTTTTCAAGGGACTCTTTTATGATCTGTTCAATGTTCTTCATTGAGCGATTTTTGTAAATTTTTGTTTCAAATAATTTTGAAGGTTCATTTTGGCTTTTGCTAAATTTGATTTCGACGTTCCTTCACTGATTTCAAGTATTTCCGCAATTTCTTTGTGCGTAAACTCTTCCATCACATACAAGTTGAAAACTGCTTTGTAAGCCGGAGAAAGCTTGTTTATGGCTTCCATAGCAACTTCCGCTTTTAACGTAGTGATTTCCCACTCTTCACCGAATTCATCTTCTTCCGGGATGTATTTGAAATCATTGTCGTTATCACTGAGCAGCCAATCTTTTTTAGATTTTCGGATCGAATCAATTGCACAATTCACAACGATTCTTCTCATCCAACCCTCAAAAGATCCTTTCTTGTCGTAACCTTTAATTTGTTAAAAGAC
>CAMPIU010000497.1 GCA_946886545.1 uncultured Flavobacteriales bacterium
TGGACTGATTGTGAAAAGTAATATTTTAGAAAGAAGGAAAAACATCGTTTCTTCGAATAAAAGAGATATCCAAAAATAGAAAAAGCCCTGACATTTATTGTCAGGGCTTTCAATTTAATTGTTTTTAATTATCTGATCAAATGAACAAAAGTTTGTCCTTCAACGAATTTATCTCCTTTAACACTTGTGATCTTGTAGGTAACGAAGTAAACTCCATCTTCAGCAATTACTCCGTTTACTTTACCATCCCATTTAGGATTCAAGCCTGATCCTTGGTAAATAGGATTTCCCCAACGGTTGACTACTTCAAAATCAATATTTGAATAGTTGATAACCGTGAACTCAAAATAATCATTGTCTCCGTCACCGTTTGGTGTAAAGATGTTTGGAACATTGAAAATTGGTTCAGGATAGCTACATGATCCGTCATTTGCTACTGCGGTCGGATCGTAATTAACAGCCAATGGGTCAGTACATCCACATGTTTGAACAGAGACGCTTACATAAGCTGTATCCGAACAGTTACTTGCATCGTAAGCAACTAACATGATTTGAGCATTTCCGGAATAGGTGTGAGTTTGTGAATTCATATCATTTACATTGATCACAGTACCATCACCGAAATCCCATAAATAATGTGTTGAATTCTCACTGTTGTTTTCGAAAACTACATTGAAAGGTGCACAACCGGCAAGCGGATCCGCGCTAATCATTGCGATCGGAGGATTTTTGATTTCAATTTGAACACTATCTTCATCCGTACAAACATCATCACTTACAGAGAAATAATACCATCCCGGAGAGCGATTTGTCCAAACTGTTGAATTAATAAAGCTTGGGTTTGTTGCTCCCGGACCGTTCCAGATGTACATAGGCTGATTATTTACAGCGGTAAGTCCGGAAACATAAGCTACAACTGCTCCGTCGGTATTACAAGAACTGGCATCATAAGCGACCAGGGAATCAATATTCAGTAATTTGTTGACCACCAGAATAACGCTATCCTGCCTGTTAAAGCCACAACCATCCGTAATGGTTACATGATAGGTTATTGAATCGTGTTCGGCTCCTCCTGTAGATAGAATCTGAGGATTATTCGTGCTTGGGATATCTGTCCAGTTTACAGAGTATGGAGGAATCGCTCCGGCGATATTGGTAACCTGTACGGAAGGGTTTGTAGTAGGACAATAAGAATATGCGTAATCCTGTAGGTTGTAATTCAAAATATCATCATATAAATGAATCGTTACAGGAAGAGAAGTACATTGGTAGTTCCCCGCAGTATCGTAAACGTCACATGTAAATGTAGTATCATTGTATGGTACAACCCAGTAATTTGTTGTGTCTCCCATTCCATTGCTCCAATCTAATACCGCTGTTGCGCCACAAGGGGCCCCTGTTGCATTAATGAAGATATTATCCAATCCCCAGTTATCACAACATGATCCTGAAGAGTTTGGTTGAAACCATCGGAATCTTGTAGCAACTGTTTGAGCTGCGGCAGGAATTTGTACTGAGAATGTACTCCAGGTAGTAAATGGTGTAGCACCGGTTGCAACACTCACAGAGCTTGTTGAAATAGTTGTTGTTGTTGTACCATCCGGAATATAATAATAGATCGTAGTCCAGGTCGCACCTCCGTCGTTACTGTATTGAAGAGCAACACCTTCATCCATTTCATCTGGTCCTTCACATGGTGATGATCCCCCCTGAATTGCATAAACCATATCGAAAGTGATGTACCCACCGCAACTGATGTCGAAATCTGCCGTAGTAATATTTGGCACTCCTGTTGAAGTAGACGCCCAATAATAAGCTGTTCCTGTTGGATTTGGCCCACAAGGAGCGCTAAAAGTTGTAGCTCCACCAGCAGTCCATCCCGGAGGAAGCATTGCCCCGTTAAAGTTAAAGGACTGGTTGCTGTTAATCAAGTTTGCAACTGCAACTACATGAACTGAATCTCCCGGACAAATAGTTGTGTCAGAAGGGGTGATCGTAATCGAACACAGGGTTGGCTGAGCATAAGCACTAAATGAGCCGATTAATGCTACGAAAAGAGTAATTATTAAATGCTTCATAACTTAAAAGTTTATAATTAGGTTTTCAATAGCAACTGCGACCGGTTTCCATGATAACTTGTTGTTTGGATTGTACAACAATACGGAAGTCGGACAATTACCGGAATCGTATTTTCCTTCAACTGTTTGATTAGCCGGAATTTCAACTAGTTTTCTAGCTTCCTGACTGTTTCCGCAGTTTACACAACCTTCGTTGTAATGCGCTGCTAAATTGTAAATCAATTTTACAGGCTTGTTATTTGTGTTTTCTAATTTTACCAGGACAAATGTAAGTGGTTGTTTCCCTTCTGTAACAGTAGCTTTTTCTTCTTTCAAGTAGAATTTTACTCCTTTTACTTCTTTATAGAAGGTCCACTCAGGTGTTATTGCTTCCACGGGCACTCTTTCCTGGGAAAATACTGTGCTGGCGCAAAGCATAAACCCAACAAAAAATAATGTCAGTTTACCGAAAACATTTATTTTTTTCATAATCTCAAAATTTGATTCTTTGGTTCTTAAACGAGATAACTAATTCAATCGTTGCATGAAGGTATATATATTTTGAAAAAATGTTTGTTTTAACAGAAATTTCATGTTAAAATATCATGAATTTACCTAATCGTGTTAGAACTCTAAAAAAAC
>CAMPIU010000498.1 GCA_946886545.1 uncultured Flavobacteriales bacterium
CTTTATATTTTCCTTATTTTCAATATTTCCTTCTATTTCTGAAAATATTTAATCCTTACTATTCGATTTATACTAATTCAAACGGAAAATAATCCCTATTTGATTTTACTTGCTGTTTCAGTTCCTTTACAAATCGTGCAGCATTATCAATCAAAGAAATCTTATTGTATTTGAAAATCACGCTAGTGTCAGATAAATCAAATTCCGGGATTGGAATGGAATTCGCATGGCCTGTGATTTTACTCAGTACCGTTATCGGAACGAAGTTGATCAGATTGGTAATAAACGATCTTCTTCCGATGTGCGAAGAAACGAAATCAAAAAGTTTCTGAGTAACGAATTCCTTTTTTCCATGAGCATTCGTGTAGGAAAGCGTTATTTCATCATTCAACTTACATTCCTCTGCAATCTTCTTCACAAGCGCATTGAACTTTTGCTGTGAGATCGGATAAGCTAACTTTCCTCTGTTTGCATTGATTGCATCCTGTAATGGTTTAAGGATTGGAACTACGATCTCTGTATCTGTTTTCTCGCTGAAGTAACGAGCATACTTGAACGTTACACCATTCTTTGAATATGTGTGTTCAGGAATGATCTTGTAAACATCTGAATATCTGCATCCGGTAAAGAGTAACGTTAGCAGAATGAGTTTCACATTCCCCATTTCTTCATTGGGTGGATTGTACTTGATGATTTCCTGGATTTGCTCAAACTCCAGGTATATTTTATCCTCTGTTACCATCCGTACTTTATCTGTTTAACGGAGCTCTTTGGTAGGACTGAAAACGGTGAGCTTATACTTTCGCTCAATCCGGTTCAATACTGCTTTGAAACTCTTGTATATGCTCCAAACCGTATTGATTCGATTGGAACGCTCTCGGATGCTATCAATAAAGCTATTGTACAATTCCTCATTCAATTCATTGCTGAATAATTGCTTTCCGATTTTCTTTTCAAAATCCTTCAATCGGTTCTTAAGAGTAGTATAGCTTTGTTTGGTTTTGGGTTTTAAACTCTGTTCTTTCATAATTTCATTGCAAATGAAATCCACGATTCGAACTCGCTGTACAATTGCTTTATCCTCTCTCTTTTTGATTTTGACATCCAACTCTTGCTTTAAGCGTTCCGGTGTTACAGTTTCCGCTGTTATCAGATAATTGAAAATATCAGTAGCTTGCTTTTCCAGTTGTAGGAGCTCGGTTCTTTTGGATTTATTCTTTGGAAGTTTTTCATCCAAATCCCAATCGGATTTTGTAACTTTCACTCCTGTATAATACCGAAGCGGTTTATACACATGAGTTTGCTTCATTACATCGAATTCTTTGTATCCGAAGTTCATGATTGCCAGAACCGGAATTTCTCCCTCAACTCCGGTTTTAAGTATGAAATTGATCTTTAATTTCATGGTGATTCGTTTTTATTGGTTGATCCAAACATATAAGTAATTACTCATACGCAGGGTACTAAAAAGGGTAGGAAAATTGGAGGTTTGACCCCCAATTCCCTTAAAATCCTTCTAGTTCCTTTCCATGTAACGAATCCGCTGAATCCTTTATTGTGATTGGCTTTTCGGGATTCTAAAGGATTTGTGAGATTTTAACTACGCTTCTCCAAAGGGGGAGGAAACAAAAAAGCCTTTCCACCGAAATAGAAAGGCTCTTAAGTCCTTATTGAATTCACACCAATGCTGCATTTATGACCGCACTAACGTTTGTCATTTCACCACCAGCCGCGGCTGGTTCTTACTTATTATCAGCCAATAATTTTTCTCCTAAAGAAACGTAATCATCATTTTTAGCTTCTTTAGCCAATTCAACTGTTTTCTCAGCACTTGATCTTCCGGCAGTTTTGTCCTTTAAAGCATATTCAATTCGCGCTTTCAGGTAAAACATGTAGAATGCTTTCGGATTTTCTTCCGTTGCTTTGGTAACCCAAGTCAAGGCTTGTTTCAGATCCTTATTATTATCAAAATAGTATCCGGCAGCTCTGAAATAATCCGGTTTATCAGATTTCATCGACTCATCAATGCTTTGCATAACTCTTGCATCGATATCAGTTGTCATTTTAATAGGTACAACCGTATTTTCCCAAAGCAAAGTCAGGGTAGCCGCAGTTGGAGCCACATCACCGATATTGATCATCAAAGATTCCATTTTCATAGGGATCTTCATTGCTTTCACTTTGAAGCGTAAAACTTCATTTTCAGTTTTGTATTCCGCTACGTTTCCGTTTAGCGTTAAATCTTTATACAACATTATTTCCCAGCTGTCTTTATTCGGGACCGTGTATAAACCATAGGTTCCTGCTTTCACCGGATTTCCTTCCAGTTTCACATCATCTGTAAATGTGATTTTGGTTGTAGCATTTGCTCCTGTTCTCCAGATCTTTCCGTAGGGAACCACCTCACCGAAAATTGTACGTCCTTTTATTGCCGGACGAGAGTATTCAATGGTTACTTCTCCTAACCCGAATTTTTGTGTAACTGTTTGTAAAGGGCTTGGTGCCGGCATGTTGATCTTTTGAGCAACTGAACTGAAAGAAGCCATTCCCAATGCCAGGAATAAGATTGCTTTGTTTGTGATTTTTATTTTCATACTACTGTAAATTTTAAGCCCGATCATTTTCGGGTATTTGCACCTAAAAGTAGTGCTAATTTTTCGTTGAGAGCATGAATTAACATATTGTATATAAT
>CAMPIU010000499.1 GCA_946886545.1 uncultured Flavobacteriales bacterium
ATAGTTACATTTACGGCAGAAAGGCCGATTTGGTTTCTTAAAGGCGAATATTGTTCCGAAATCTCTGCTTTTATTATAGATTAAAAAACTGATTACCAATGATTTACACTAGAAGTCTCCCAAAGAAACTTACACTCCTGTTTTTTTCAATATTAACAAGTCATTTTTTTGCTCAGAAAATCGATTTAGCCCCAAAGTCGTTTTATGATTCCATTCAAGCGAAACAGATACAACTTCTGGATGTACGAACTTCCGGCGAATATAATCAAGGTCACATTGCCGATGCCTTCCAGGCAGACTGGAATGACTTCGAGCAATTTAAATACCGCACAGCCTCTCTTGACAAGCACCAACCGCTTTATCTGTATTGTTTAGCCGGTTCCAGATCAGCTGCTGCTCAGAATTGGCTTATCAAAGAAGGTTTTGAAACGGTAATCAACCTGCGTGGAGGAATTAATTCCTGGAACCTGGAAGATCTTCCTTTGGAAGGAAAGAAAGAAGTAAAACAGCTTAGTATGACTGAGTTCCTGGCTTCGCTTCCGCCAAATAAAACAGTACTTGTGGATATTGGTGCCGAATGGTGCCCACCCTGCAAAAAAATGAATCCGATTCTGGAAGAACTAAACCAGGAGGGATATCAGATTATCCGTGTTGATGGTGGTTCTCAACTTCAATTGGTTAAGGAGCTTCACGCAGACGCATTTCCTTTGTTTATCAGCTTCAAAAACGGAGAAGAAACCGGACGAATTAGCGGAGTTTGTTCAAAGGCAGACCTAAAAAAATTACTCGAAAAATAAACTATTCGCTTAAAAGAGAAATAGCCTCTTCCCTGTCTTTCCAGATTTCATCCAAGGTCATTTGAAAATGAGGATTTCGGTTCAGCCAGCCTTGCAGATAATGTTTGTGGATCATGATTTTCCAATCACTTACCTGGTTCGGATCAATACGCTGTTCACGAACCAGTTTCGGGATAATTTGTTCCAATCTGCCGGAAGTATCCGTATAATCAAATCGTTCTCCGTTAATCCGTAAATAACAATGGCATTCGGGGATATTTGAATAAGATTTACCGGCAAAGAAAGCAGTCAATTTTGAATGGGTCTCTTCATTCATGAGGAAAACACCTGCTATCAATTCAATTTCCGGGTGTCCGTTTTCCAGGGCCAAAGCAGCAAGTAGAGCATGTTTTGAAGAACAAGTTCCCTTTCTTTCAGAAAGCACCAATCCGAAATCTTCCCGATTCGCATTTCTGCCATAAGGAAGTTTGGCTGTAAAATCACAGGCTTCTTTGAAGGAATGAATTCCTGCTTCGCGAAAAGCAATGGAGTATTGTTCGTTGGAAGTAAGTTTAAAATTCATCATCATTGAATTCAGTTTTGCATTTTGAATTCATCATTTTGAATTGGAACGCAAAGCATTGCGTTCTTACTACATTCCAGGCATCCCACCTTTCATTCCTTTCATTTGCTTCATCATACCCATCATGTTTTTCGGATTACTCATCATTTTCATCATTTTCTTCGTATCCTCAAGCTGCTTAAGTAATTTATTCACTTCCTGAATATTCGTTCCAGAACCGTTTGCAATCCTGGTTTTTCTCTGCCCATTCATCAAAGACGGATTTGCCCGTTCTTTTGGAGTCATCGAATAGATAATTGCTTCAATATGCTTGAATGCATCATCCTGAATATCAACATCTTTAACAGCTTTTCCCATTCCAGGAATCATTCCCATTAAATCTTTGACATTTCCCATTTTTTTGATTTGTTGGATCTGCCCTAAGAAGTCATTGAAATCAAACTGATCTTTCTGGATTCGCTTCTGTAGTTTTCGAGCTTCTTCTTCGTTGAATTGTTCCTGAGCTCGTTCTACCAATGAAACCACGTCACCCATTCCCAAAATACGATCAGCCATCCGTTTCGGATAGAATACATCTAATGCATCCATCTTCTCACCGGTACCTACAAATTTGATCGGTTTATCTACAACCGTTTTGATCGACAAAGCAGCTCCACCGCGTGTATCACCGTCCAATTTGGTTAGAACAACGCCATCAAAATTGATTTTATCATTAAATGCTTTTGCGGTATTCACGGCATCTTGTCCGGTCATGGAATCCACCACAAACAAGGTTTCAGTCGGATTAATCGCCTGCTTTACGCGTGCAATTTCATCCATCATCACTTCATCAATAGCCAAACGACCGGCAGTATCGACGATTACCACATTAAAGCCCTTGCTTTTAGCATAATTGATGGCTTCCGTGGCAATCTTAACGGGATCTTTTTCTTCTTTATTGGAAAAAACCTCAATTCCAAGTTGCTCTCCGAGCACATGTAACTGATCGATTGCCGCCGGACGGTAAACATCACAGGCAACCAACAATGGTTTTTTATTCTTTTTGGTTTTTAAATAATTTGCCAATTTACCTGAGAAGGTAGTTTTTCCGGAACCTTGAAGTCCTGACATTAAGACAATTCCCGGATTTCCCTGGATTTGGATCTCACTTTCGTTTCCACCCATTAATTCCACCAATTCTTCGTGGCAGATCTTAATCATCAACTGGCTTGGAGAAATAGCAGTTAAAACGTTTGCACCCATTGCCCTGTCTTTCACGCGAACGGTAAAATCTTTGGCAGTTTTAAAGTTCACATCGGCATCAAGAAGCGCTCTGCGAACCTCCTTCAATG
>CAMPIU010000500.1 GCA_946886545.1 uncultured Flavobacteriales bacterium
CGATACACATATTCACCGTTTAATGACCCGTTGGGGTTTAACAAGCGGAAAAAACGTAGAGGAAACCGAACGGGATGCGAAAAAACTTTTTCCGCGCGAATTATGGAATAAACTGCATTTACAAATCATCTTCTACGGCAGAAGCCACTCTCCTGCTCGTTCCCCGAAAAGAGATGTAGATTATATCACGGCTACTATCGGAACGAAAGCAGCTTTGGCAGAATTGAAATAAAATTCAAATCCCTTAAAAGAGAGCATGCTGACCTTTCAATGGTAACCTATTTTTAGTTAGCTTCGCAAATAATTAAATCAATCTTATGAAAATTTCACCCGCCTTCATCCTGTTATATTCTTTTTTTCTAATTGTTTCCTGTAAGAAAAAGGACTGTTCCGACGACTCATCGGAAATCATTCAATTAACAGCAAATACTCCGGTCTACGAAGGCTGGCCTTTGTACCTCACTACCGAAAGCAATGAGTCATATACTTACGAATGGACAGGACCAAACGGGTGGCATAAGAATTACGATTACTACTCCAACATGAGCGGGGGAGAAATTATTGAATCTATGACGCAGGATAAAGCCGGAAAATACGCCGTATACCTGAAATCTGAAGGTTGTGTTGTGAAACGTGGCATGGTCGATGTGGTTATTTCTCCTGTCCCGGCACCTCCATGCAATACTGCAAATAATTCTTCTACCACTAATCTAGGTGGAGTTGGTGGTGTCACTTACACATATGTCAGTTCCAGCTCATCAGGCTCCACCTACAACATACAGGCATCCAATGCTTCTCAGGCAATTACATTCAATTTCAATGGAGACCATGTTCCGCTTCCCGGAGTTTATAAAACGGAATCCGGTTACTATCCTTCCAGTGACGCTATGAACAAGGTAGGAGTATATATCGGCACGGGGTTCTATGATTTTGTAATCAAACCGGATTTCGATGTATATGTCAATAAAGTCAACGAAAAAACAGTGATTTCATTCTGCAGCGCAGGATTTAATAATCCGGTAGGGAGCACAAATGTGGTTATTTCAGCTAAAGTGACGTTGCCGTAAAACGCTTCGAAGCAATTGAATAAAAAATCAAATACTCATTCAAATTTTATTCGAACCAATTTTTCCAGATTTTTGGGCGTATTTCTATAACGAATCATTAATTCATTCGGGTTATCGGCATAAACACGAAAAGAAGGAACAAATTTACTTAAATAATTGTACTCAATCAGAGGTTTATGGGAGATGATCTCACCTGTTTTCAAATCAATGATACGCTGTGACATAAGTAATGATTTTCTTGTAAGCCCCTCTCTTGTATCTTCAAAAATGTAAGATCCTGATTCAAAATTCTGTCGGAATTCTCTTGTATACATATAAAGCTGTCCTTCATGCACTACATAATTTACAATTTCATATAATTGATTCCCATTGTACGGAAGGGTTAAACTCCAATTCAGTTTTCCGGCTTTGGAAACAGAAAGAATAAATTTACTGTGAACTAATCTCTCCTCAATCCTTAAGCAAATATTGTTTGCTATATACAAAGCAGAACCATCTTTTAAAACATCAAAATATCCGGTTTTCGAATCAAGGTCGAATTTAGTTACCGTATTTAAGTCAAAGTTAATCCTGTGTGCATATTCACCGATATTTGCACCTAAAATATCTTCTTTATCAATCAATGTCAGATTAGATGCTATCAAGCTCCCGTCTTCTCTCCAACTTGCATAAATATATCCCCATTCACTCATTAAATAGGGATCATTTTCAATAGGTTTAGCAACCATTAGCATTCCAAATAACTTCTTATTTTCGGGATCATACTTGATTTTTAATGAATTTACTACATAAGCATCAAGATCATCCAGATCCAACTTAATTTTTGCTACTTCACCTTGGAGATTTGCTACTTGGAACAATATTTTCGAACCATTTTTAGTATCTTCTCCCTCTATAAATGACTCATGAAAACTGGGAATCAATAAATAGGAATCTTCGTCAAAAGACATGTCATTGAAATATTCATCTTTTGCGCCCTGAATACGGCTAAAGCTCGATGACCACAACTCTTCCAGATTATAATTAAAACTTTGTACTGTTTCAGGTATTATTTCGTCGGAAGGACTCTCATAGATAAAATTGAGATTCTGATTGATCGGGGTGTGTGATGTTCCAAGACAAAAAAAGAATCCGTCATCACATGGTTTAACAAACTTCATTTGACCAAAAAGTCCAAACAAACGTTTTTGTGTAACGATCTCCAATGTTTTAAGATCCCGCTTCACTACTACATTATATCCTATTGGAGAATTATAGTCTCCAGCGTATTTCTTAATCACAAAATAAAATTCGTATAGGAAATCGGCGTGAATGAAATAACGAATACTGCCCATCTTTGTTACCTTGCCAATCTTAGGCCCCACTTTCACAGTTTGCTTCTCCAGCGTCACAGTATCTACAATTGTCAATTTCCTTTCAAAAAATCGCTTACATGAAATAATCTTATTATTCCAGGTACCGATAATCTGATAATCACATTCAGGAATAGTACCAGAAATTTCTATGGTTTGCGAAAATGTAGTAAATAACGAAATCAAAAATAGAAAAATTAGGAGGCCTTTTTTCATGTTCTTTTTTTTGTAAAACTACTCTTTATATTTATTCAATCAATACTAAAC
>CAMPIU010000501.1 GCA_946886545.1 uncultured Flavobacteriales bacterium
TCATAAAAGCATTGTCTTGAGGTAAGCGGCAGCAACTATTAATTATTCACAAATCCATAAATTATCTTTTTCAATTTACCCTTACAAAACAGAATGAAAACAGGTCTTAATTCTGATTTTTAGCGAAGAGATGAATGACAAATATTAACACATAGTCAGGATATTTTAAGGGATTCATTACTTTTGCCCACACTTACCTAAAAAAACTGGTTATGTTTAAAACAACATTCATTCTAGCTTACCTAATATCAATCACGTTTTCCGGCGGATTATCAGCACAAAGCAAAACAGATTTCGATCATTACAAAACACTTGCCTCAACCGGATCAATTCCGGAAGACTTTAGCATGTCTACCTATGAAAAAGTGGATAGAGATGTTAAAATAGATCGTCCCGAACTAGCTGTTTCGTTAAGAAGAAGATTTTATACGGGAATTCATTCCGGTATTGACAGGATTCTTCAGTCTGAGGTTTGTGTATTCGGCGACCCACTTTCTATCTACGTGAAAGACATTGCCAAACACCTTTTAAAAGACGACCGTGAAACTTACAAAGAACTCCGTTTTTACACCTTAAAATCAAACGAAACAAACGCCTTCTCTACAGACCAGGGAATCATTTTTGTTACAACCGGATTGATATCTCAAGTAAGTTCGGAAGCTCAGCTTGCCTATGTACTTGCTCACGAAATTGCACATTACAAAAGAAAGCATGTCCTGGAACGCTTCAAGCAAAAAACAGTTCTGAAAAATGCAAATTACTACGAATTGAGTACTTACAGCAAAGAACGTGAATTAGAAGCTGATTCGGATGCAATTGAACTATACAAGAAAGCCGGATATGACGAGGCATTGATAGAGCCAACATTTGATGTCTTGATGTATTCATATCTTCCATTTGACGAAGTCAGGGTTCCGGAAAGTTTTTTCAACTCGAAAACCTTCTACGTACCCGCATTTAAATTCCCGAAAGAAACATTTGCCATAACAGCTGAAGAAAACTATAACGACAGTAAAAGTTCACATCCCAACATTTCAAAAAGAAAAAAACAGGTGCTTGAAGTACTTGAAAAAGGAACCGGCTGGACGGGGAATCCGAATATTCTTGGTGCAGACCGCTTCAATGAAATCCGAAACATCGCACGTTTTGAATCAGTAAGAAACAGCATTTTAACACTGGACCTGACAAATGCCTTATACTCCATCTTCGTTTTGGAGAAAGAATTTCCGAATTCACACTATTTGACTACAATGAAGGCCAAGACCTGGCTAGCTTTAGCACAGGCAAAATCTGCTTCTATCTCCAAGCCATTCGAATCCAAAATTCATAAAGAAGGAGAAATTGCTTCTCTTCATGTAATGCTCAAGAAAATGGATAAGTTAGAGCTTGCATCCATTGCACTTCGTCAAATTTATGATATCCGCTCTGCAAATTCTTCTGATGTGGAAATCCAGGCTATTTATGACAGAATGGTTGAAACAGCGGCAAATACCAAGCAATTTTCGCTGGAATCATTCTCCAAATATGACTATCAACAAGCCGTTCAACGAAACAAAACGTATAATGATTCGATAGCTAAAATCCCTGTGGACAGCTTAGCTAAAACAGAAACCAATAAAACAGAATCCAAATACGATAAAATCAAGAAAAAAAGATCTGCAGACGGGAACATCGACGCCCAGGTATTTGATTCCACGTCCTATTATTTATATGGAATGATGGATATCATGTCGGACAGCAGTTTTGTTAAATCATTTAAAGCTGCGCAAAGCAAGTCATTGAATGCCGCAGAAGAAAAGGAAAACAAATCCAAATTAATTCCTGCGATCCCGGACTTAAAAACGAAAAGTATTGCATTGGTGGAACCCATCGTTGATATTGTAGAATCATCAAACAAAACGATCCGTATATCCGAATCTATTAAGAAAAATTCAACAGAATTGATCGTCCAGGAAGCATCTGCCAACGGATACAATTTAAACACGGACAACGCACCAAACACCCTGTCCATTGAAGGGATTAATGCCTTCATGTATCTCAAATCGGCACTGAGCCAAAATGAAGCTTACTCCAAAGTAAATTTCTTTCCGATTGATTATACCGAACTGCAAAACATATCAAAAAAATACAGCTCTGATGTGATCATGATTCCAATTGTTTCTTACATCGACAACAAAAAAAGCAATCCGATGGAAATTGCAAAACCGGTTTTGGCAACCTGGTATGTTCCACCTATGGCCTTTATCCTTCTTACCGGAAAATTACTGGATGCCCAAAAAACAGAAATCAATTTTATCGGAGTTGATTTGAAAAACGGACATGCTGATTTCTCAAACACTTATCTGATCAGCGGTAAACCATCCAAAATTCTATTAGGATCCAAGTTCTATGAAATTTTCAAATCAACTAACTAAGCCTGATGTTTAAACTGAGACAATTGTTAGTTGTACTTGCTTTGTGTATTTCCGGAATAACAATTGGTCAGACTAAAAGCAAAACAACTGTCAGAAAAAAGGATCAATCAGCCGGATTCTATGGTAAACGTTTTACTCTTCAATTTGGAGGAGGAATTCACCACAATAGTTTTTTAAAAATTGCCAGTCGTCACGAAAAAAATTATCGAAATTATTACCACAATGAATTAATTGATCGTAGTGGGGCAGATGATGTCTATGTGTGTGTGTG
>CAMPIU010000502.1 GCA_946886545.1 uncultured Flavobacteriales bacterium
CCTGATAGCCATTTCAACTTTCTTCTTTTCGAATTACGTTATTCCGGTGGCCAATTTAAAGTGGCACGCCATCATTTTTGATATCCAGGAAACAAAAGTCGGGATGCTGCTCACACCCGGCTCCTATTCCAAAGAAATTGACGGTTATGCAATAAAGGTAAAATCCGGGAAAGACAATACCTTTTACGGCATTACCATTCACGATTACACCGATCCGAATATTTTAAAAACCGTAAAAGCAGATTCCGGAACAGTTTACAAGGGCGATAACGGCAAGTATCTTTTATTTCACCTTTCGTACGGAATTATACACGAAGAATTACAAGCCCAGGCACCCGTTTTCACGAACCAGGGACAGCCATTCCACAACGGTGATTTCAGACCCAGCAGAACTACCCAATTCAAAGCCGCAACCTATAAGATGGAATTGATTGGATTTGATCTGAACAAATCAGATGAAGAACTTTTCAAGAACGACTATGAAATGCTCAATGTATTCCAGATCAATGAAGCAAAAGATTCACTTCAGCGGAAACAAGACAAATTTTTATCCGATTTTGGAAAGACCAACCTGAATAACCGGCCATTCAATCAATCCATAAACTTTGAGAAACTGCCGAAATCAAACCTTGGAAAGCCAAAAATAGCCAATGAAATTGAGCAATTACAGGCTATCCCTTCCAAAGTCATCAAACTTTCCGATTTAACGAAGAAAGAGCGAACCGCAGCAGTGAACGCGGCCATAGTGAGTACGCGCAGCATGGTTGGAACAGCTGAAGAACAAGCAGAATTTCTGAAAGCTTATAAAATGAATTACGAGTTGTATCAAATTGAATTCCACCGGAAATTCGCACTTTCAGGAGCAGTCATCGTGTTGTTTTTTGTAGGCGCTCCCTTGGGTGCAATCGTACGAAAAGGTGGTTTTGGTGCTCCGGTAGTCATTGCAGCCCTGCTTTTCATGGTTTACTTCGTACTGTTTAGTGTAGGTCAAAACCTGGCTGTTTCCAACGTACTTTCTCCCTTCTGGGGAATGTGGTTACCCACAGCTGTGCTGATCCCGATTGCTTGTATCCTGATGGTTGCCGCAGCAAATGACATGGGTGTTTTTGACCGGAAACTCTGGCGCTACATTCTAACTTTCGGCCGAAGAAGATGAAAATTCTTTACATCGCACCGAAGTCTCCTGCTCCGATCATCGACGGTGGATGTTTTGCCATGATGGAATGCCTGAAAGCACTGAGTCAGCTTGCAGAAGTCGACGGGATTATCCTGGAAACCTACAAGCATCCGTACACCAAAGAATCCGAGCGCATCCTGAAGCAATACTTAAAGAAAATAACGGTTGTCCGGATAAATACAGAAATCAAACCCACAAGCGCATTGGTTAATTTCATCCTGAGCAAAAACTACAATTTATCCAGGTTCAAATCTAAAAAGCTCTACCGGGAAATGGCCGGTAACTTAGGTGAAAAATACGATTACATTGTTTGTGACAGCTTATTTGCGGCCGCCCAGCTAAGTCATTTTGATTTTGCTGACCTTCCACCGGTAATTATCCGTTCTCACAACGTTGAATCCGAGATCTGGAAATTACAAGCCAACCTTGAAACATCCGTTTTGAGGCGTTTTTACCTGCGACAGCTGGAAAAGACCTTACGCAAAGAAGAAAGGGAAATACTGAACAGAGCTGCAGTTATCTGGGCTATTTCGGAAGAAGACCGGCAATGGATCACCGGGCATACAAATCAGAAAAACGCCCTCCTGCTTCCCGTTTCAGTGACTTTAAATCCTGAAATTGAAGTAGATTACCAAAACAGAGGCTTCTTTCATCTCGGATCTATGGATTGGAAACCAAACCAGGAAGCAGTCAATTATTTGGTGAAGAAAATCTGGAGCAATCCGAAAGTATCCGGATTCAAGTTAAAAATAGCCGGTTCCAAAAGTGAACATTTCGGTTTTTATGCTACTAATTCCATCGAAGTGGTCGGGTGGGTAAAAGACAGCAATTCATTCATGGCAAAATCGGGAACCCTGGTCACCCCTATCCTATCCGGAAGCGGGATCCGGATCAAGCTGCTTGAAGCCATGGCCTTGGGAATTCCCTGTATTACG
Source organism: uncultured Flavobacteriales bacterium (assembly GCA_946886545.1). The sequence goes on from CAMPIU010000502.1 coordinate 2,113, forward strand.
ACAAAACTCGGGGCTTCCGGAATCGACATCCCAAAATCAGGGATTCAAATTGCACATACGGAAGAATCGTTCGTTGAAATCATTCTAAAATTCCATGAAGACGGACAATTAAGGCAAGAAGTTGGGAGCAGATCGCGGGATTATATCTCAAAATATCATAGCTTTGACAATTGTATCGCATTAATGAAAAGCACTTTTGGAATCTAAAGAAAACATTCTGTTTATTGTTTCCCGTTTTCCCTATCCTCTCGAAAAAGGAGATAAACTAAGGGCTTTCTACCAACTTAAAGAACTTTCGAAAGAATTTAATGTTACACTGATCTGCACCAGCGATATTCCCATTTTAAAAGAACACGAGCAACTGGTAAGTCAGTTTTGTACCCGGATTCACATTTTTAAACTCACCAAAGCAGGATTGTTATTCCAGCTTTTAAGAACCATCTTCGGTACAAAGCCCTTACAGGTTCATTATTTCTACAGCAAGTCCATTCACCGGAAAATAAAAGCAATTATTGCTCAATCCGAACCAAATCACATTAACTGTCAATTTATAAGTGTTGCGGAAT
>CAMPIU010000503.1 GCA_946886545.1 uncultured Flavobacteriales bacterium
GAGTAAGTCGATGCCACTTTTAATAAAGCCGTTCCCAAAAAGGAGCGGCTTTTTTGCGTTTGCAGTATTTGTATTGAAACAAGAACTGGAGTTTTATGACTTCAATAAGTCAATTTGGTCAAGCAATTGATAAGGCTCATTCCCATTTCTTCTTAATAGAAGTACTGATTCACAAGTGAAATGCCCATTGTAATCATAATCAGAAAGTGAAAGTTTATTGAGAGATCGTTTCGGAAGGTTTCGGGCGATTGTCATATGTGGGGTTTTGATGACCCCTTTAAAAACAGCTGATAATTCTTGCAGAAATTGCCGAATGCGCTCATCCTGATGGACTTTTATTATGAAGGTTCCATTCTTCCATTTCTCAGAACCCACCAAAAGAATATCAAATGGCTTAATGGAAGAAATAGCTTGTTTCATTCTGGAAAGGATTAGTTCCTCAGAATAATTATTTGCTTCAAAGTAACACAAACTGATGTGAGGTTTCGATTGTAAGGAATCTGTCGTTAATGAAATTGTCTTATTCAACAACTCCTTCATTGCGATTACTCTATCTGTTGTTTTCAAATCGGGTTCGATAACAAGCAAGTACTCATGGTTTTTTGTTCCAAAAATGTCTAATTGATTCATCGTTAAACCATCAATTTAATTCAGATAATATCAGTGCATAAAAAAAGCCTCACTAAAAGTAAGGCTTTAATTATTTTGAGAGAGATTTAATTAGAAAACCTCTGAATCAGCAAAATGAAATTTTCCTTCGATTGCAGCGTTCTCATCAGAATCTGAACCGTGAACTGCATTTCTTCCTTTTGACTCTGCATAATATTTACGAATTGTACCTTCAGCAGCTTCAGCTGGATCTGTAGCACCGATCAATGCACGGAAGTCAGCAACTGCGTTATCTTTTTCTAAAATTGCAGCAACAATAGGTCCGGATGTCATGTATTCAACTAATTCACCATAAAACGGACGTTCTGCATGCACTTCATAAAATTTCTTTGCTTGCTCCTCAGTTAATTGAGTGAATTTCATTGCTTTGATCGAGAATCCTGCTTGGATAATCATATCAATAATTTTCCCCATGTGACCATTTTCGATCGCATCCGGTTTTAACATTGTAAATGTTCTGTTGCCTGACATCTTAAATTGATTTGAATAATTTGGTGCAAAAGTACAACTATTTTCTCAATATGAAATATCCTAATCGCTTTGAGAGCACTTAATTAATTCGTTTTTAGACAAGTCTAAAAATTTTTTATATTTGTAGAAAATATTTGGCATGTTAAGGTTAACTCAAAGTGAAGAAAATTATTTGAAAGCAATTTTTACATTGAGTCAAGATGTAGAAGGATCTATTTCTACAAATGATTTAGCGGAAAAAATGGCTACGAAAGCTTCGTCTGTTACAGATATGCTGAAGAAATTGTGTGAAAAGGAACTTTTAGAATATCAAAAATACCAGGGATGTGAACTTACAAATTTGGGTAACTCACATGCTTTGGCAATTATACGCAAGCACAGACTATGGGAAACATTTTTAGTGGATAAACTAAGTTTTGGTTGGGATGAAGTTCATGAGATTGCAGAACAGCTGGAGCATATTCAATCAACTGAATTGACAGACAGACTGGATGAGTTTTTAGGTTTCCCTAAAGTTGATCCTCATGGAGAACCAATTCCGTGCAAGGATGGGAGAATTGAGTCGGTTTCAAATAGAATTCTATTGTCTGAAGCAAGTGTCGGGATGAAAGCGATCATTATGGGAGTGGAAGATGATCAAACGGAATTCTTACAATATTTAAATAAAATAGGTTTGCATCTGGGGACTCCGATTGATGTGCTGGATAAATTAAGTTTCGACGGATCTATCATTATCAATATGGATGATCGGCAAGTTCAGTTTTCAATAACGATTGCAAAACAAATATCAATAAAACCATTATGAAGAAGTTTACTTACATTCTAATTTGTGTCTTCATAGTAATAGGTTGTAAAGTCAAACAAACAAAGGAAAACGAAAAACTAATCGTTTGTTCTACTTCTATAACGGCAGATTGTGTTCGGGAAGTAGTAGGAAATAAGTTAACTGTAAAATCTTTGATGGGACCTGGTGTAGACCCGCATACTTATAATCCCAGGTCAAGTGATGTGGTATTATTAAATGATGCAAGGCTGGTGGTTTATACCGGATTTCATTTGGAAGGGAAAATGGCCGAATTATTTGGTCGTTTATCCGAAAGAAAGGCAGTGATCTCATTTCAATTGGATTTCCCGAAAGAAAAAATTCTATATACAGATGAGATTACTCCGGATCCGCATGTTTGGTTTGATACGGAAGCTTGGGTGCATAGTATGAATGGTGTGGTAGATAAATTAGTTGATCTGTATCCGGAATATGAATTGGAATTCAGGGAAAACTTCTACAAATTTCAAGTGAGAGTTCAGAAAAAGACCGATGAATTGAAATTAAAATTAAATGAAATTCCTAAAGAAAGAAGGGTTTTAATTACTTCTCATGATGCATTTCATTATTTCGGAAGAACCTTTGGGATTCAGGTAAAAGCGCTGCAAGGAGTATCTACTTCACAAGAGCCGGGAATGAGGGATGTTGTGGACTTGGTTGATTTTATAGTGAAGAATGACGTTAAGGCAATTTTTGTGGAAAATTCGGTTAGTC
>CAMPIU010000504.1 GCA_946886545.1 uncultured Flavobacteriales bacterium
CCCCTTCACATCTTATTTTGTTACAGCAAATGCCAAAAAAAATAAAATAAATTTTTAATACTCTGAAAATAAAATGGTTATAGTATAAAAAAATAATTTGCCGAGACGCTTTAAAGCTCTCATACAATCGTTAATTTTGCGCCCGATAGTTATCGGGATAAATTTTCAAGTATTATGTACAGATCACATACAAATGGCGAATTACGCGCCTCACATATCGGACAGGAAGTAACATTAGCCGGGTGGGTCCAAAAATCCCGCGATCTTGGTGGAATGACCTTTGTTGATTTACGTGACCGATATGGGATCACACAATTGGCTTTCAATTTGGAAGAAAATAGTGAGTTGTGTATGCAGGCAAGAAAATTGGGCCGTGAATTTGTAATCCAGGTGAAAGGATTGGTAATCGAACGAAGCAGTAAGAATGCAAATTTGCCAACCGGGGAAATTGAAATCAAAGTCTCACAATTAACCTTATTGAACGCGGCAAAAACTCCTCCTTTCACTATTGAAGATGAAACAGACGGAGGTGAAGAGCTTCGGGCGCAATACCGCTATTTGGATTTGAGAAGAAATCCGGTTCAGCAAAAATTGCGTTTGCGGAATCATGTCGCATTGGAAACACGCAAATACCTTGATTCAAAAGGATTTTTAGATGTTGAAACTCCTTACCTAATCAAATCAACTCCTGAAGGAGCAAGGGATTTTGTAGTTCCAAGCAGAATGAACCAAGGAGAATTTTACGCTCTGCCACAATCACCTCAAACATTCAAACAGCTCTTGATGGTTTCCGGTTTCGATCGCTACTATCAAATTGTGAAATGTTTCCGGGATGAAGATTTACGTGCTGACCGCCAGCCGGAGTTTACCCAGATCGACTGTGAAATGGCATTTGTGGAGCAGGAAGATATTTTAAACATGTTTGAAGGTTTGATCAAGCACTTGTTCCAAACAGTTCGAGGAATCACTTTTGAAGGATCTTTCCCAAGAATGACTTATGCTGAAGCAATGGCAACTTATGGTTCCGACAAACCGGATATTCGTTTTGACATGAAATTTACGGATCTGAAAGCACTTTCCTCCGGAAAGGATTTTCCCGTTTTCGATAAAGCAGAGGCTGTAATCGGAATTGCCGTTCCGGCAGCAAGCGAATATACACGCAAGCAATTGGACGAAATTACCGAATGGGTGAAGCGCCCGCAAATAGGTGCACTTGGTTTGGTTTATGTGAAATGCAATCCGGACGGAACCTTTAAAAGCTCGGTGGATAAATTCTATGACGAAGCTTCTTTGAAATCCTGGGCTGAGGCTACAGGTGCAAAAGCAGGAGATTTGATCTTTGTTTTGAGCGGTGAGCTGGATAAAACACGTAAACAAATGAACGAATTGCGTTTACGCATGGGAACAGAGCTGGGATTGCGTAAACCGGATGAATTTAAACCTTTATGGGTTCTCGATTTCCCACTTTTGGAATGGGATGAGGAAAATGGAAGATACCACGCAATGCACCATCCATTGACATCCCAGAAACCGGACGATTTCAATTTGATAGATTCGGAACCGGGGAAAGAAAGAGCAAATGCTTATGATTTGGCAATGAATGGCGTTGAATTGGGCGGAGGTTCTATCCGTATTCACGACAGAGCACTTCAATCTCGGATGTTTGAATTGTTAGGATTTACTCCGGAACAAGCGCAGGATCAATTTGGTTTCTTATTGAATGCTTTCGAATACGGAGCTCCTCCACACGGTGGATTAGCCTTTGGTTTAGATCGTTTGGTAGCAACCATGGGCGGATCGGATTCGATTCGTGATTACATTGCATTCCCTAAAAACAATAGCGGAAGAGATGTAATGATTGATGCCCCTTCCATGATTGATGAAGCACAATTGAAAGAATTGGGAATTAAACTGTAAACGCATTAATTATAAAACAGTTGGGGGCGATTAATTGCCCCCCAATCATACCCAATCATAGCTGCACTTCCGTTTGCTAAAATCAAAAGCTATCGCTTTTTCTTATTTTGATTTCCGGACCATTTTCAGGTGGTAAGCAGTTGTATTCTTGAAGCGGTTATCATCCAGCGATAGCTGAATGACTTCCTTTGGACGAAATTCATATTCCATTCTTCTTACAGAATCATCCATTCTTCCCTGGGAAAGAATTAATATATCCTTCGCATTCATTCGGATCTTCTTCCATTGGCCGCTGCAAACCAATGTTGCATCTCCATCTTCGGTTGCATTTTTGTAAGTTTCCGTCAAACGGAAGATTCCGGCAGTATCTCCTTTGACAACCAGGCGCTGCTCAATTCCATCGCAATCTTCACAAGGTACTTCTCCTTCATAAATCCGGAAGACTTTGTAATCCTTATCGGTGATATACTTTTCTTCTTCTTTGCTTACAGTAGTTGATTTGGTCGATTTCTTTTCATCTTCTCTGTGCTCAATACAAGCACTCAAGATCAATACTGAACTTGTTACAACAAACAAACAATTAATTCGGTTTATCATCCCACTCAATTATTAATTTACCAACGGTTTTTCCTTCTTCAAGCAAACGGTGGGCCGTTTTTAAGTCATTTTGTTTGTAGACACCACCAACAACCGGATGAATTTGCCCCTGTTTTACCATCTGTACCACCTCATTTAAACATTGCGTAAGTACTTGTGG
>CAMPIU010000505.1 GCA_946886545.1 uncultured Flavobacteriales bacterium
TACTTTGCAAGCAAGATCAAAAGTGAATATTCAGTTGAAGTCAGTTTGATCTCTTGTCCGTTTCGGCGAACAATCCGGGCTATTAAATCCAGTTCCAACTCTTCAAATGAAAGGATATTTTGGATTGTCTGATGATCCGTGTGTCTTAATCCGGAACGGATCCGGGCAAGTAGTTCCTGAGAACGAAAAGGTTTTGTGAGGTAATCGTTCGCTCCATTATCCAGGGCTTTAACAATACTTTCTTCGTCATACTGAACGGAAAGAATAATGATCGGCTTATTGTACCATTCACGAAGTTCTTTTAAAACCACATGACCACTCTTGTCCGGAAGACCCAAATCGAGGATAATCAGGTCCGGAGGATGATTTGCAGCCTTAAGCAAGCCTTCTTTTCCGGTTTCTGCCATGTACACTTTATAGTCGTTACTTTCCAGGTTGATCTCAAGCAATTTCCGGATTTGAGGTTCGTCATCGATAATAAGAATTTCCGCTTTACTCATGTCTGAAGGTATTAAAGTAAGACATTTCAGTAGGAATGTAACTAGTGAATTTGGCACCTTTTCCAGGGAGATTTTCCAAAATGATAGTGCCACCATGTGCCTCAACTATCCCCTTCACAATGGAAAGCCCAAGACCGGTCCCTCCTACCTTTGATTGAGGAAGGCGAAAAAATTTCTCAAACACTTCAGTTTTACTTTCCTCCGGAAAACCGGGACCTTCATCCAGTACTTCCAGTATAAATTCATGACCTTTAATTCCACAACGGATTGTAATAGTTGTTCCCGAAGGAGTATACAAATGTGCATTCTGCAGTAGATTAAACAACGCAACTTCCATTAAACCCGTATCGAGGTTAACCAGCGGCAAATCTTCCATCAATTCCACTTCAATGGTGTGACCGCTCAACAATTCACCGTTACGCTGCAAGCAGGAATGAACCCATTCAGGGATACTGCACCAATCTTTCACCAAGGGAAATTGACCAGCCTCGATTCGTGACATTCTGAGCAATTTTTCCACCTGGTCATTTAATCGCAATGCCGAATCGTGAATAGCACCTTTTAAAGTGTCTACCTGTATAGGCGTAAGTCGCTCTTTCTGTTCGTTAAGTGTATCAATTGAACCGATTATTGTTGCAATGGGGGTTCTTAATTCGTGAGAAAGTGTTTGCAATAAGGTATTGTAAAGTGCAATCGTTCGCTCCTGTTCATGCTGTTCTCGTGTTTTCTGATCCATTTCTTTGATCTTGCGGGTAATCACCACATTTAACAGAGCAATTACAAAGTACATTAACAACAGAAAAAAATCCTCTCTCGATGAAACATTGATGGTATACCTGGGCGGAATAAAGAAAAAATCCCATATAAACGCACTTAATGTAGCCGTGATCAATACAGGCCATCTGTCAAAAATGGCAGCAATCAGTGAAACGATTAATAACAAAATAAAAGCTACAACCTGGTAGCCGATCAAATCGACAAACATGAAGCAGATGCCCGCAGGGATTCCGATAAGCAGGATACAAACGATGATCTGCCACAACAAAGGTTTCAAACGGATCTCACTAAGTCCTGTCATGAATTCAAATATAGTTGATGTAAACTGTTAATCTACCCGTTTAACATTTTGAGGAGTTCCAGTCGCCTGCAATTGCTTTTAGCACATACAAGGGTGATGTTCCTATATCCCCGAAGATAATTCCTACTGTGATGATCAATCCCGCGAAAGACAATGCGTGATGATGGTTCTTTGACATGATTATGCGAATGAATGTTTATACTGCCCCAATTGGGAATGAACAGTCAAAAGTACTTTCACAGGTGTAAAGAAAATATAAAGATTTGAAAGAACAGGATGCTTAGACAAATGCACTGTACCCGGTAATTGCCCTTCCTACAATCAAGGTGTTGATCTCCTTGGTGCCTTCATAAGAATAGATTGCTTCAGCATCCGCAACAAAGCGTGCAACGTCGTATTCCAAAAGAATCCCGTTTCCACCCATTACTTCACGTGCTTTGCTGACAATATCACGGGTGCGCAGACTACAGAATACTTTTGCCAGGGAAGCATGTTCATCGGTCAGTTCCTTTTGGTCCTGCAACTCCGATAAACGAGCCACCATGGTTTGCATAGCAGTTAAGTTTGTGAGCATTTCCACCAAGTGATTTTGGATCAATTGGAAAGAAGCAATCGGTTTTCCGAATTGTTTCCGTTCGCGTGTATATTTTAAGGCAGCTTCGTAGGCACCGCGGGCACAACCTACCGCAAGCCAGGCCACGCCAGCCCGGGTTGTACGGAGAACATTTGCCGTATCTTTAAAGGAATTGGCATTTTGCAAGCGGTCTGCTTCTTCCACGACACAGTTTGTTAAGGTTACAATACCATTCTGAACGATCCGTAATGCCATTTTATCTTCCATTTTTTCGACTTCCAATCCGGGTGTGTCTTTCCGAACCAAAAATCCTTTCACTTGCTTATCCTCTTCGTCTTCCGCCCAGATAATAATCACATCCGCAAAGGTGGCGTTGCCAATCCATTTTTTTTGTCCGTTCAGTATCCAGGTATTTCCACTGCGTTTTGCCTTCATTGTTAAACCACCAGCAACAGCAGAACCTACTTCCGGTTCAGTTAAGCCAAAAGCGCCTATTTTTCGGAAGCTTTTCAAT
>CAMPIU010000506.1 GCA_946886545.1 uncultured Flavobacteriales bacterium
CCTCTAAGGAATCCTCCATTGGTTGGTAGTTATATTCCCATTCAGCAATCGGAGGCATACTCATTAAAATAGATTCCGTTCTCCCCCCCGAATACAATCCGAATTTCGTTCCTCTATCGAAAGCGAGGTTAAATTCTGCGTAGCGGCCACGGCGGTAATTCATCCATTGTTTTTCAGTATCCGTATATGGCTTATTTCTACCAAGTTCAGCCTGTTCTTCGTATAAGAACGGAAAACTTTCTCCCAGATCCACACAAAAACGGAACAGTTGTTCCTTATTGAGCTGGAAATGATTATTCAAATGATCAAAGAAAATCCCTCCAATACCACGTGTTTCTAATCTGTGTGGTAAATAGAAGTATTCATCTGCCCATTCTTTAAATTTCGGGTAGAAGGACTCATCGTATTTATTGCAAACAGCTCTTAACTTGTGGTGAAAAGAGATTGCCTGCTCATGAATCACATAATGCGGGGTCAGATCAATTCCGCCGCCAAACCAATGAATTCCGTTATCCAATTCGAAATAACGAACATTCATGTGTATGATAGGAACATGCGGATTATTAGGATGTAAAACAATAGAGACTCCGGTTGCATAAAAGTGATTACCTTCCAGCTTTAACTGGGTTTTCATCTCTTCCGAAACCGGCCCGTACACTTCCGAAAAAGCAACACCACCCTTTTCGATCAAAGCACCGTTCCGGATGGTTCTGGTTTTACCGCCACCGCCTTCTGCCCGGTCCCATGGATCCTCAGAGAACTTTGCGGTACCGTCAATACGCTCCAATTCATTACAAATAAACAATTGTAATGCACGAAATTCCTGTCCGATTGTTTCCTTATTCATAGAAAACTCCTACTCGAATTAATTCATAATCTTCGTGCTTTAAGATAAAACACGATTGATTTTCATAGCCTCCACCTGGTATAGCAGCTTTCAAATCAAATGCATTGATCACTTCACCGGGAACTTCTTCCTGCATTAACAGGGTTTTGGTGAAATAATAAACCACATCAAATCCGTGAGCACCCGCTTTATTCATGTCAGCTCTGTATTTTTTGCGGTACAGACGCAGTAAGATTTGGGTATCGGGAAGGGAATAATTCAAATCACTGGAAGAAGCCCAGGTGATCTTATATTTTGTTTTGTAATATCCTGCGATGTCATCAAATCCTCCCCACTCTTTTACTCCTAAAACAGTAACATCGGCATTCGGCGACTTTCCAATAGCTTTGTGCAAAGTATTGATAAAACTAAGAACACTCCCCTTTTCTCTTGAAGGAAAAACTACTACCGATTCACCGCTTTTACGAATAAAGGTGGTGAAATCAGACAATTTTGCCTCAATTAACTTAATATTTCCATTCTTTTTAGACAATTCGATGAATCGCTTTCTGTAAGAATCAAACAACTCCTGGTCTTTATTATTGCCCGGATTAATCAAAATGATCTGAGCAGTTTTAAAGTTGTCAATCGTATATTTTGCCAATACTTCTTGTTGGGTCATATCAGTAGTAACAGAAGCATAGATATATGGATTGTTCTTTAATAAGGAACTGTTACAGGCAGAAGGACAAACCATCCTGATTTTTTGCTGTCCGCACCATCTACCAACAACATCTGCACTCTGCGGAACGAGCGGACCGAAAATCAAATCCATTCCCTTCATTTCGGGAGTATTCAGAATTTTCATAATTCCTGCAGAATCCAGCGGTATATCAATTACTTTGATTGTTGCATCAAAGCCTAACTTTTCCAATGAATCTGCCGCCAATTCAACTCCCATATAGAATTCGGTTGCTAAATTTTTCAATGCTGTATTCCCCGATTTATCATTTAATCCGAAACTCAGCAGTACCGCAATATTATATTTTGTTTTTGATTTAAAAACCAGCTCCTGGTCCACTTTTCGAACCTCCTCTTTCGGTTGGATCTCACGAACAGGAATCTGTTTTACGGTTTCTTTTTTCAAAGGAATTTTAAGCGTATCTCCCGGTTTAATATTCGATGATTTCAGGTTATTGAATTTCTGCAGCTCATTTACTGGAACCATGAATCGTTTCGAAAGCGTATACAATGTTTCACCTGCTTTTACTTCATAAACTAAAACAGTATCCGTAAATGTAACTGAAGGAGCAGTAACGACAGGTTTATCTGCTTGTTTCGGTGGAATATTTTCATTATTCGGGGCAATAATCACCTTTAAGACCTGCCCTGCCTTTAATCCTTTGTCGATTCCCGGGTTGTACTTTAATAAATCATCTACCGAACAATTGTATTTCCTGGCAATTGAAAATGCTGTTTCCCCCTTTTCTACCGTATGTTCGCGAACAATTGTACCGCTCACAACTTTCATATCGGCTCCACCAAGCGGAATCAGGTAGCGATAACCTTCCTTTACTCCCTTTTCGATTCCCGGATTAGCCGCAACAATATCATCCACGGGTACATTGTAAGTCGTGTGAATTCCCCACAAGGTGTTTCCGGCCTGAGCAATATGCACTGCATACTTCTTCCCGTTAGAGTATTCGTAAACCCAATCTTTTGTATCAATCTGAGCAAACACTCCTTTGGACAAAACGATTAAACACAATAAAACAAGGTACTTCATAGCTTAAAAATAAGGTTCTTTAATCCAAGAGTTGTGCCAGTATTATTC
>CAMPIU010000507.1 GCA_946886545.1 uncultured Flavobacteriales bacterium
AATCGGATCTTCGACTGATAGAGGTACGCTAGGTACAATCGACGGAAACGATGTCGATACAGCGATTTACAATGCAAAATTGTATCAGTTTGAAGTTTCAGACATGCAGCAGTTTCAGCAGCAGCAACGCGAGTATACGGATAAGGATAAGGAACAATCTGCTGATAAAGCATGGTCTGCTACAGTAGACGAAATTATCCTGAAGAGCGAATATGAAGCACTTGGTTTGGCCGTTTCTGAAAAAGAATTTACTTCTTTCCTTTATGGAGAAGAAGGATTTAACTTAATGCCTGAAATCCAACAAGCATTTACAGATCCTGCAACGGGTCAGTTCAATGCTTCCCAACTGGAAAAATATGTTCAGGAGCAGGAGAAATCTTCGGATGCAACAGCAATTGAAAACTGGAAAAAGACAAAAGAAGCAATTCGCACACAGCGCATGCAGGAAAAATACTTTCAGTATTTGGGCCAAGGGGCGTATGTAACAAAATTGGAAGCTAAAAATGAATATTTGGCTAAAAACGAATCCAAATCGATTTCGTTTGTAATGGGTGCTTACCGCGATATTACAGACGATCAGATGAAGATCTCGGATAAGGAAGTTCGTGCATTCTATGAAAAGAACAAAGACAAGCCGAAGTACCAGGTAATGGCTGGTCGTGATGTGAAATATTTTGATATTACTATCCAACCTTCCAAGACAGATTCCAATGCTTTCAATAAAGAGTTGTCTTTGGTGAAAAAAGCATTTGCTAAATCCACAAACGATTCTTTATTCATTTTGGAAAACTCAGAAGTGCCTTTCTCAAGAATATATCCTTCTGGTAGCGCTTTGACTTTACGCCCTGAAGGTGATCCGAAAGCACGCCCTGAAATGACTTATCCGGCAGCAATGGATACGATATTTAAAACTGCAGCTATCGGGCAGTTGGTAGGGCCATACGATGACAAAGGAAAAACACGCATTGCGAAAGTGGTTGGATTCAATTCAACGGTAATGAAGGTGCGTCACATTTTGATCAGTGCTCAAAAAGGAGATACGAAGAAAATTGCTTCTGCTAAAAAATTAGCCGATAGTTTGGTGAAAGTGGTAAACAAAACCAACTTCGAAGAATTCGTGAAGAAATATTCGGAAGATCCGGGATCGAAAGATAAAGGAGGTGTTTACGAAGATTTCATGGATTACGAAATGGTAACACCATTCTCTGATTTTGCTAAAGAAAAACCGGTAGGAACGATCGGTGTTGTTCAAACAGATTTCGGTTTCCACATTATGGAAGTACTGGACAGAAAGAACGATGTGAAATTCCCGATTGTTGCTTTAGTTGAAAAAACATTGTTGGCATCTGAGGACACAAAAATGAAATTGAAAGATAAAGCTTACAACTTGCTTGCGAAAATCGACAGAGAACTTTCCAAAAAAGAAGACATTACAGAAAAGATCATTTTGTTCGACACCATTGCACGCAGAGAGGGCTTCTATTCAAGACCGGCTCGTATGTTCGATGAGTCTCCGAGAGTTCAGGGATTCACAACTAAAATGGCTGCTCAGTCAATTTTAGAGTTGGCATACAATTCCGAAGCTGAGGTGGGTGATTTATGTTCTTCACCGATCCAGGATGATAACCGTTTGATCATTGCAATCGTTTCTTCGATCCGTGAAAAAGGTGCCCCAGCATTAGTTGACACTTATGAGCGAATGAGAACAGACGCTTTGAATGAGAAAAAAGCAAATTCCATTTTGAAGAAAATCGGATCTGTTACAAACCTGGAAGCATTGGCCAAGAAATTGAAAACAGACGTGAAACAAGCAGAATTGACTTTTGCTTCTCCAAGTATTCAGGGTGGTGGTTATGAGCCGGAAGTTGTCGGAGCATTGTTCTCAGGTAAAGTTGGGGACAAGAGATCATCCAAACCAACGGTTGGTCAGTCAGGAGTTTATGTGATCCGTGTGAACAAAACAGTTAAAGCTCCTGCAGCGAAAAATTACGATGCGGAAAAAATGCAGATGTTGAGCCAGATCAAAGCAAGTATTGCTAACTCCTCTCGTCAGGCATTGCAGAAAAAATTAAACGTAATGGATAACAGAGCTTTATTGGAAGCTGGAATTGTTCGTTAATAGATAAGATTGAAAGATGAAAAGGTTGTTTGCTTCGGTAAACAACCTTTTTTTATAACCTTTTTGTACTTTAGACGTGATGAAGATTATTGAAGTAGATTATTCCAACAGAGTTTATGGTCTGGATTTCTTTCGTGCAACTGCAATCATTCTGGTTGTTTTGGGCCACGGATCGTTTTTGGCAGGTAATCTTTTCAGTTTTTTGCCTTCCATACCATTGATTGATGGAGTTGAATTATTCTTCGTTCTTAGTGGATTCTTAATTGGTTCCATGCTCATTAAGAAAATTGCCGGCTCAGAGAAATTTGGAATTTCGGATCTGTTTACATTCTTAAAACGGAGATGGTTTAGAACATTACCAAACTACTATCTGATTTTGGGAGTGAATGTCATACTTGTCAAGTTCGCTATCATTTCAGGGGATTTGAAACAATGTACATGGGAGTTTTTATTCTTCTTGCAAAACTTTTCAGTAGGCTTTACTGATTTTTTTTGGGAGAGTTGGAGTTTGTCTATTGAAGAATGGTTTTATGTCTTCT
>CAMPIU010000508.1 GCA_946886545.1 uncultured Flavobacteriales bacterium
ATCCCGGACTTACTCCATTTACACGAATTTGTTTGGCAGTACATTCCGTTGAAAAGGTTTTTATGAATGATTGAACAGCCGATTTTGCTGCCGAATAAATAGAGAAATTGTCGAATCCGAATGCGGTTACAATGGAAGTGTTGAGAATAATGGAACCTCCGGCATTCATCAGTGGCAAGAGTTGCTGAACGGTGAAGAATGTTCCCTTTACAAGTAGGTTGAAGAGTTCGTCAAAATGTGCTTCGTCCACTTGTTCGATGGCTGCGAATTTGCCATATCCGGCATTTACAAATAGAACATCCAATCGATCTGTATGGCGCTTAACTTGCTCTTGCAGATCCATAAGATCGGACATTTTCCCGGAATCGGACACCAACCCGATGGCATTCGAACCTAAAGCATTTACTGCTTTATCTACGGTTTCCCGGCTGCGACCAGTGATTATAACTCTTGCTCCTTCTTGAATGAATTCCTGTGCTGTGGCAAAGCCCATTCCGTTTGTTCCGCCTGTAATGAAAGCTACTTTGTTTTTGAATTTTTGCATTGTAATTTGTTTTAAACTTGAATGCAAAGATTCGGATAGTTGGGTTGTGATAAAACCCGAAACTTGCTAAAGAAATCCCGGATGTACTTTTGTTCCTTCCCAGCCAATAATTGCTCTTTTTCGCGTGCTTCCCCACATATAACCGCCAATTATTCCGGTAGATTGAATGACCCGGTGACAGGGAATCAGGAATGCAACCGGGTTACTTCCGATTGCTGTACCTACTGCCCTGGATGCATTCGGGTGTTCAATTTGATTTGCGATAGCCCCGTAAGTTGTCAATTGTCCCATTGGAATTTTTAAGAGTGCCTGCCAGACCTTGAGTTGAAAATCTGTTCCCTTTAAGTGCAGCTTTACCTGATTTAGTTTTGTCCAATCGTGGCTAAAGATGTAAATTGCATTTTGCTGGATCGGATCAAACAGGTGCTGGAATTGAGCATTGGGAAAATGTTGCTGCAAGATTGAAAATGCACTGGATTCATCTTCTGAAAAGGCCATGTAACAAATCCCTTTCTCGGTCGAAGCCACCAATATATGTCCAAAAGGACTTTCTGCAAAGCTGTAATTGATCACCAGGTTTTTTCCTCCGTTTTTGTATTCGGCGGGTGTCATGCCCTCAATGTTGATGAACAGGTCATGCAAACGCCCGGTTCCTGAAAGTCCGGTTTCATATGCTGCTTCAAAAAGTGTTGCCTGGTTTTCTTTTAAAAGGGTTTTGGCATATTCCACAGTTGTAAATTGCAGAAACTTCTTCGGACTGGTACCTGCCCATTCGCTAAAGAGCCGTTGAAAGTGAAAGGAACTGAGATGAACCTTTTTTGCAACTTCGTCCAGATTGGGTTGCTCTCTGAAATGTGTCTGAATATATTCAATTGCCTCTGCGATCCGCTGATAATTGATCGTTTGCTGGTCGGTCATTGTACTTCATTTTTACTACAAAGTTCGAAAGAAAATGGACCAGGTAAAACCCGAAACTTGCTTTCCCTGGCTTTTTTATTTCGAATCAAGATCGCCGGGATATTTGGGAACAGGAGTGTAGCCTCGTTTTTTGATGTCCTCAAAATCATTATCTCGAGTGGTTTTAATCTCCCAGGTCATAATGAAATCGGGATTTTTGATGATTAGACCCGTATTTTTTTCACGATATTCTCCTTCTTTCGCTGCTTTGATTGTTTCTCTGTCATAAGGTATCGTAAAAACACTGTTGTCTTCTCTGATTATTTTAAAGAATCCGTCAACGGTCAACTTAGCAACTGTTCCATGTGTTTGGTACTGTTCAATTATTTCGCCTTCCTGGTCAGTAAAAGTCAGGCCGATAAGAAATACTTTTCCCTTCAAATGATTTCGTAATTTGCTCCAATTCATACTGTTTCTTATTGATGTATTTTCAATGTACACATAATTCGATCTTCCAAAGAGGTTCAATTCCTATAATCTGTTAAGTTTTCTGATAAATTAGGAAATTTCCAGTGATAATTACCGGAATAATCAGAGCTATGGATTTTAGTGACCAATCATCTTTTTTGCAAATTCAAGTACTGTATCACTGCTTTGGAAATACTCTTCGATGCTTTGTTCCACATTGTAATCCGGTTTTACCCCGTCTCCGTCTTTTTGGTCGCTTAATTTTTGTACATCCTGCTCCAGGTCCACAATTGAAAAGGTTAGCAATAATCCCGTTTTTGAAAGCCTGTATGTTACCGGAATGTGCCCGGTATGTCCATAGTATCCGCCCAGGGTTTCCTGACCGATGACAATAGATTCTTCATCGCTTTTTACCATACTGGCAAACAAAGATCCCGCAGAAGCTACAAACGGACTTACCAAGAGATAAATTTTACCGGAATAGGCATTGGGTTTGGGAATCCACACCGGATTAAACTGCTCATTTTGATAATACCTTTTATTTCTCAAAACCGAATGCTCCTCTTTCAGCTCTTTTTCTAAGTCCTTGATCTCACCTTTTTCTTCTTCTACGTAATACTTCTTCAATGGAATGGTATTAAAAAGTGTAAATGCCACGCGATTTTCCCTGAAATTGCGTTTTGTCAGGTAAGAGTAGAGCAGCAAATCATTCGGATCATTTCCACCGCCGTTTTCTCGAATGTCTACAA
>CAMPIU010000509.1 GCA_946886545.1 uncultured Flavobacteriales bacterium
ATTTGCTTTCTTTAGAAGCTCTTCGTAACGTTTTAAGTATGCTCTTTTACTTTTCAATCTTGTTTCAAGATCGAGGTATTCTCCGCTCACATCATCTGTTTGAATGTTTTTTGAGATGATCTCATCTTCCCCGCCGTTGATGGTCTGTAACATTTGATCAAAGTTTTTCGCAGGAACTCTTAATTTTAGAGAATAACGGAACTCGTAATTTGATTTGCTGAATTGTTCATTGTCATAATAACCACCAAGCGATTTGAGTGCTTGATCAAGATGGGTTTTGCTTTTCTCGATGTGTTTCGATCTTAGTGAAAGATTTCCGGTCTTGATCAGTTTCTTTGTTTGTTTTGAAATCGATTTTTCCTCTTTGTATTTTTTACTGTATGAATTGGCTGAAGCCGAGTTTGAACTCTTTTCCTCGAAACTACTGGTTATATTCGAAGGGTTTCCTATGTCAGCGCTTTGTTCGTACGAGCAAGAGAACAGAAAGAGGGTGATCAGAAATGTTCCGCTTAAAATGGAAGGGGTGATTAGTCTTTTCATATTTCAATGTTTTAGTAACATTTAATACAAACGTGAACTAATAAGGTTCAGGTTGGAAAATATAAAAGAAACTTAATTCGCTTTTGAGACGTGCTGCCCGATTTTTTTCAGCATATTGATCGTTTTATTCAGGTTTTGAAGATCTACATCTTTGAAAAAATTAATGTAGAATTCCTCAAACATCCTTGCATACGTTTTACACAGTGTTTGACCTTTTTCTGTTAAAGAGATCAGTTTGTTCCTGCGGTCGGTGGTATCTTCCTGCCGCTGCACCAGGTCTTTTGCTGAAAGCTTGTCGATAATTGGTGTTAGGTTAGTCTTGTTTTTTCTGACCCGGTCTGCGATCTGTTGCTGGTTAATTTGCTTGTGCCTGGACAATACCATCAAAACTTCCAGCATTTCAACGGTAATTCCCAAATCATTGTTTTTTAATTG
The DNA here is from genome assembly GCA_946886545.1 of uncultured Flavobacteriales bacterium. The sequence continues at coordinate 976 of CAMPIU010000509.1, forward strand.
CTTTTTGAAGTAGGCCTGAATGATAAAACGTATGTCCTTGATAGAGTCAATGAGCTCTACCAATTTCGTCATATTCGTGTTTTCGATCTCAATCATTTTTTGTTGCAGTTGATTTCTGCAAGTTAAGAACAAAACAGTTATTCAAAGTAACTAATACCCGGGAAATTAGTAAAGTGTATGACTTGTTTATTGATCGGTAAACAAGGGGATAAATAACTTATCCCCTTAATACTTAGTTGATGGAATTATTGTTCTTATTCTTCGTAATTCATGTAAATTTCATCTTCGTCGTAGTAACCTTCCGGAGCTTCTTCATTGTTCATATTGATTCCGTAATATTTCCGTTTCAGTTCCTTTCCTATCTGATAGGTAATGACACTTACATCCAATAATTTTTCCTGGTAACTTAAAATTGCATCCAGGTTTTCAAGGTTCGGGTTTAAACAAATCTCGCTCATGTTCTTCACACTTCCTAAATCACCTTTGAGCCATCTTCCGTTCCGTTTTCCAAGCACATATTCACCAACTTGATTCAGATTGCCGTTTACATCATATAACTTCCAGATTCCGGTAGGCAAACCATCTTTTACCCAACCTTCATTTTGAATGGATCCGTTATCGTAATAGTTTTTAACGTATCCGTTTTTACGGTGCTGAGCGGTATCCTTTTCCCAGAAACAATAAAGCATGCGTTCTTCGTTGTGATCGGTGTGTGAACAGTCGTATTTCTCAAATTTTTCAATGATCCAATTCTTGCTCAGAGGATTATCGTTTTCATCCAGGTAGTATAGAATTCCTTTTGATTTGAATTTGATGCTGTCATTGACAGAAATAATCGAATCGAAATATTCTACTTCCATTAATTTCTTCCCGAAATAATTAAAGTATTTCCAGCATCCTGTTTTGACTCCTTTTGAGATCGCACCAACCCGGGCAACCGTATCATTCGGGTAGTATTTCGTAATGGAATAATCAATCCCGGTTTTGTTTACCAGGCTCGGTCTTCCATAGTATGGCTCATAAAGTCCGTAATCCGAATATCCCGCCTGATAAATCAATTGATCAATACTGGAGCTTGCCGTAATGTCAGCAAAGTTGAAAGAGATGGAGTCTCTCCAGTCGAATTCATAGCGGACACTCAATTCGTTTTCCTCCCAGATCTTTTCCTCAACCGGTTGATTATACAGGAATTTCACATACTGATATTTGAATCCGAGTGTATCGTAAGCTTCATAATCATCGATCGGTTGCCCGCTTAGGAAAAAGCCTTTCTTGGCAAGTTTTCCGTTGGAATGGTAGGCTACTGATTCTCCCTGAAGTGCACCGTTTTTGAATCCTAAATCAAAGATTAATACCGAATCCTTTCCCGGATAGGTGAAGTATGTTTTAACATTTCCATCAATAAATCCATTCTTATAGAAAGATTGGTTGTAGAACAGTTTATTTCTTTTGAACTCAACTCCTTCTTTTGCTCCTTCTACAAAGTTTACATAGGTTAAAGTGTCACCTTTCCAGGTTGAAGTAATGTAAGGGCCGTTTAAGACTCCGTTTTTGAAGGTGCCTTTTGATTCCTGGAAATAGGTTTTCTTTAAGTGATATTCTTCGTTTTTGCTTAAAGGGTTTTCATAATAAATCATCATCAT
>CAMPIU010000510.1 GCA_946886545.1 uncultured Flavobacteriales bacterium
CCAATTTTCCTCCATTGGAGGAAGTTCCATCCAGGTAGGGAGCAAAAATTCCATTGTCGTATGCTCTCAAATAATTCCCCAAAGACATGATTCTTCGCTGGGTTAAAGCAACATTGTATTCTGTTTTTGCCAACGGAGAAGCAAAACCCCGGATGTTCAAACGAATTTGAAATCCTTTTTGAAGTTCTTCCAAAAGAAGGCTTTGAAACAAAACCAAGTCTTTCACTCCTTGTTCCACATATTGCAGGAAAAAACTTTCAATGTCTTCTTCAGCTTCTACGACTTTTTCGCCGCTCAATCCCTTCGAATATTCTTTTCGGTATTCCGGAATCATGGCGATGTAATCGTTGTAACTGTTGATGTAGTCTACTTTGGTGGTCGTTTCTTTTGATCGCGGATCAGGAATGTCATTATGGAAATAAAGAGTAACAGGTAAGCGCTTATTTAATTCTGCCAAAGTTTCCTTTTTGGTTTCAGGAATGATAATCCGTGGATATTTATATCCGAAAATATCACTGCAGCACGTTGGGTTTTTGACGTATTGTACCCCAAGCCGGTTGCTTGAAACGTACATGCTGTCGCGGTCTTCAAAATAATACAAATCATTAGCCGGACTATTGAAAGGTATGCCTAAGTTTTTGGGAGCTTCAAATCGTCCGTTCTTTAGCTCTGTATAGAAAACATCGTACCCGCCGAATCCGTCAAGCCAGGAAGAGGAAAAGTATAAACGCTTTTTATCTGAATTATAGAACGGACTGAGATCATTGTCAGGTGAGTTGGTCACATTCAGAGCTCTGACCTTAGAGAATTGATTTCCATTATTTTTGATAATACAATAATACAAGTCCATTCCTCCTTTCCCGTCCTCGCGATTGGAAGAGAAAATAAGCCACTCTTCATTCTCAATGACAGCAATGGTTGGTGTAGTATTATTTGTTCCGGGTTCATTAACGATTTCTCCAAGTGGATTCGGGTTAGACCACTTTCCGTTCTGAAAGGAAGAAACCCAGATTTGACAAGAGAATTGATTTTCGTCACCTCCGCAATTACTATAGTAGAAGCGTTTCCCATCGGGGGAGAAGCAGCCGTTTCCGGTATTAATTTCAGGCTTGTTAAGGGCTTCCAGCAATCCTGGGTTTACCTCTTTTAAACTGTCTTTCCACTCAGTGAAATAAAGCCGGTTTTTGTAATTGTCATCCAACATTTCTTCTCCGGCATTTTCTTTTTTGCTTCTCATGGAAGAAAGTACAAATTGTCCTTGTGAGATGGTATGTCCGAATTCTGAATTTACCGTGTTCAAACCTTTCGGGAGTTCTATTTTTTCAATGTCGGCGGTGTCTTTTAAAGCAGTTTGCGCCCATAAACAAGATTCTAATTCACGTTTCGATTTCAGGTAGTTGTAGGTGCGCTTGTCTTTGGAATACTTTTTTTTCGCCCGTTTAAATAATTCGATTGCCTCGTTGTAGTTTCCATTTTGTTTCTCCATTAAGGCCCATTGAAGTAAACTGGAAGGATAAATTGCTGTTTCTTCCTTTTCGTATACTTTTTGGTAATAATAGCTTGCCCGGCGGTAATCTTTGTAAGCTCTGAGTGATTCGGCATATTTCCATAAAATACTCACAGTATTGGAATCAATTTCCATGGCTTTTTCGTAATACTGAAGTGCATAGATGTAATCTCCCTTTGCATATTGCTCATCAGCAAAATCCAGGTATTTTCCCAGCATATTTTGTCCGTAGCCGGTAAATGAAAGAAGGGCAAAAAGGATTAAATATAATCTGGGCATATGCGATGAATGACTTTTTTTGGTTTAAAACGGGTAATGATGTATTCAACAGAAAGCTCCAGTCCTCCGCGAGCCGTACTGGCAGGAATCAGTTTGGAAATATTGGTGTCATAGCTTGCTGCTACCGACCAGTTTTGCATTGCTAATCCCACACGAACTACAACTGCATCTTTTGAACGGAACCACAATCCACCGTCGACAGCGCGATAAGTTCCCAGTTTGTTTATCAGGATATACCGAACCTGCGACCCGATCAATAATTCCCGGTATTTTCCCTGCAAATTGAATCCGATTCCCGGAATCACAGCCAATTCGTTATTGATCGCATGATCCAATTGGGAAAAGAGACTTATGCGGATGTCCCGGAGAACTTTTGAGCCGTAAAAGCCTTGATTCGGGCGATTTAAATTGTGACCGCTGATCCCGGTTTTTAATGAATTCGTTTTTCCGTAATAGTAGCAGTGAACGATCCCTGCTCCGCTTGTGAGATTTGCTCGGCTGTCATTTTGATAGGCCTCATTGGTTGGTAAACCGGCATCAAAAATGAGGCCGTTGAATTGATTGTCAAAGTAAAACTTATCCATGTTTACTTTGCGGTAATTCAAACCGACCTGGATTCCTACGCTCAAAGTTTGAGTGGAATCGCTGTTTAATTTTAAGTTCTTGGAAACACTTCCTAAAAACTCTAATGTTTGATAGAATCCGTCTCCCACATTGTCGTGAAAAAGAAGAGCACCGAAGTTGATTCCTTTTTGTTTCCATTTCATGTCTCCGGCAGCTGCAAAGGTTTGAAAAGGTACGGTAACACTTCGCCACTGGTCTTTATAAT
>CAMPIU010000511.1 GCA_946886545.1 uncultured Flavobacteriales bacterium
GGATAATTGATAATCGACAAGAAATTACGTTGCAGCCTGTCTAATCAATCAGTCGTGGCTGATCCCACTAATTCAATTCCGCCCCATTCAAGTACATCAAATCCATCTCTGTTGAGTTTCTTTAAAACCTGTGGTTTATGGATTTGTGGTTTTAGATTGTCGGTGCTCGCCCAAACCATGTAAACCCGGTTTAAATGCAGTGGTTTTGGCTCAATGTTCAGACTTGCGAACTCATTGCATGCTTCATTTAGTATGAATTGGATCATGACCTCTTGGTGTTGTTGAAGCTGTGGAGCCCAGAAAGTAATGAAATCAGTTTTTTCTTTGTCATTGAAACCCAATTCACTTAAATAGTTTTCCAAAGAGCCGACAACTGTTGCCTTGGTAAGTACAAAACCACCTAGTTTCTGATCAAAGGTGTTAAAGACTTGTTCGGATTCCCAGAACAGATAGGGATACTGGTTCCCGCGGATATCAATAGAACCATCCGGATGTGCGGTACCGTTCCAGCCTTTGGAATATTCCGGATATGAGAAGGTAAGATCACCTTTAGTATTTAACTGAACAGAAAGTTCGGTATCTGTTTCGGGGTACAAATAGATAACAGGTTTTTTGACAGGTCTCATTTCATGTTGATTCTTAAAATGAAGTGAAATAATGGTGATCTGTCCAGCTTTAATTTCAATAGAATCCGTTTCGATTTCCCGGAAATTCAGATCATAGAAAAATTGAAAAACACTCTTTTGCGCTTTGCGAATGATAACACATTCGTTTTTTTCAGTGAGTTTGATCGTTTCATCACTTCCGTTAATCCCGAATTTCAATTTCCTTGTGGGATTGTAGTCTGAATCAAACTCACAAATAATCCTGATTCGGCAACCTTTAGTACTTGGATTTCTGTCTTTTTCATAGTGAACAAAGTAATCAGGGATCGCTTCATACTTACTTGCAAATAAATTGCTGCAGATCAATAGGAAAAATAATAGCGTACGCATAACTTATAGGTTTGATTGGATTTCAATTCCTCCCCATTCGACCAGGTAGTTTTTGGTCCGGTCAAGAGCCTTTGGCTTATCTGGTTTCAATGGCAATATTTCATCTGTAAGATTGCCGATTTCTTTAAAAACGATGTAGACACGGTTTTGAGTGAACCCGTTCGAAATGTCTAAGGAAGCAATTTCGTTGATGGCTTCATTTTGGATCCACAACACCTGAAGATACTTCATTTTTTGCATACGGGGACCCCAGTAAGTGATAAAGTCTGCTTTTTCCTTTGGATTGAATCCGAGTTGATCTAATTGGGAAGTGAGATAAGGAATGGCTTGCTTACCTATAAGTTGATCAGAATTCTGCCAATTCAGGTTTAGCTTTTCAATAGGTAGGGATGCATCCCAGAAAAGGTAAGGATAATTTGATCCTTTAATTTGAATTGTTCCGTTAGGTGAAGCAGTTCCTTTCCAGCCGTTTTCATAAACCGGATAAGTGAATTGCAGCTCAGCGGTGGTTTGAATTTTCAGGTCGAACGTCTGGTTGCTTTCACTATAGAGGTAAATAACCGGTTTTTCTAACATGATCTGTTGACCGGAACTGTAAGAATTCTGAAAGTTTAATCCGACTTCATAATAGTGACCACCGCTTAACACTCTCTCAAAATGAAGTTCTTCAAAGTTTGCATTGAGGAAGAATGAGAAGGAATGTTTTCCTTTTGACAAAGCCAGTTTGATGGTTCTGTTCTTATCCGTGATGGTGTGTTTTCTCATTTTCCCATCGATCTTCACTTGAATAATTGCGGAATGTTGGTTCAACATCAATTGATTGTAATAGTCTTCCACCTTAAAAACCAATTTTACGCTGTCGGGATGGATCGTTTTGGAAAGGCTGTCTTTGATTATCCAAACGGATGGGTAAGATTCTTTCAACCCGGAAAATCCAGCCACCGGAATGGAGAGAGAAATCAATAAAATCAACTTTTGAATCATAATGCATCATTTTTTAGTTCAAATCCTCCCCATTCCAATAAATTGAATCCTTCGCGCTTAAAAGCAGGAAGGTTGATTGGATGGATAAAGGGGGTAAGCGTTTCGTTCCATTCGGAAAAACCGATATATAACCGATTGATCGCTGTTGGTTTCGGTTCACATTGAATTGTTGCAAATTGCTTGCAATCTTCCTGTAAATAAAACTGAATGAAAACTGATTCGTATTGTATTAAACGAGGCCCCCAATACGTTATGAAATCGGTCTTCTCGACAGAAGTTAAACCCGCATTGGAAAGTTGTTTCTCCAAAAACGGAATGATTTCACCTTTCGAAATGTGGTAACCATTGGATTGGCCTTTGAACTTTAAATTTTGCTTCGAATCCCAAAAAAGATAGGGATAATTTTGTCCCTTGATTTCTATCTGGCCGTTTGGATAAAGTGTTCCTTTCCATTGCCCGTTATAAACCGGGTAAGTAAAAACGAAATCATTCGTAGGATCAACTTGTAAGGAAAAATCGAGTTTAACCGGACTTTGCAGATAAATGACAGGTTTGTCAACTTCGATCATCAGGTTTTCAGAAATAAAACTGATTTGCGCATCATTCATCGTTTGGTTTTCAATCAGGATTGTAT
>CAMPIU010000512.1 GCA_946886545.1 uncultured Flavobacteriales bacterium
GCACGATTTTACAGAATGCTTTTGGGAACAAGCCTTTATCGACTTTCTTGATCGCGTTGTGAACTTCTTCCTTTCCTGCGGAAACACCTCGTAAGTTGTATCGGATATCTGACATACTAAAAATTGAAAGCGCAAAGTTACAAAATTCAATTGAGAGGAAAGCCCATAAAAAAAGGCCTTTGAAACAAAGACCTTTTTTATAATTCTATTTTGAAAATTACCTCGCTTTTGGAAGCGGTTTAAATATCAGGTAATCCGGATTTGAAGGAGGGTAGGTATTCGGATCGAATTCCAAAGTAACTACTTTACCTTCCGTGCGTCTGTTGAATTGTTGCAATTGTTCAAACAATACTTTATTCTTTTTCTTGAACTGGTTCATATAAGCTTCCTTCAATACAATTACCTGTACACCCGGAAGCGGATTCCCATCTGCATCTTTAGGCTCAGACTCCAGGTATTTACCTGCTGACAAGTAAACTGTTCTTGGTTCACGCTCTCCCTTACCAACCGGAATGATTCTTCGCGGATCAATTCCTTTTTCCTCCACTAAGAACTTATAACAAGCTTTGGCACGGTTTTCAGAAAGAACCTGGTTGTACACATCATTACCACGTGGATCCGTATGTGAGCTAAGCTCAAGAACCAACCCCGGGTTGTCAATCAATAAATCGTAAACGAACAACAAGGAATCTTTTGAATTGATCGTTGAATCAACTAACAAGTCCCATTTTGCCAAAGGATAACGAACCTCCGGAAGGCGGATTGGTTTTTTGACAGGGAATAATCCCATATCCAATACGAAATCCTGGTTGTATTTCAAGCCTTTGGTTGAGATAGAAGCCCCTGCTTTATTTTCGTAGTATCCTTCTTTCGAAATCATGATTTTATAATCAGACTCTTCTGCGATATATCGGTCGCCATTTGGTTTTTTATCCCAATAAACTGATCCGTCTTTTGCAGTCAAACCTTCCCATTTCTCATTTGCATTGGATCCGGTAACTACCACTTTCACACCGTCAATTTTAGTCTGGCGTGTTTTGTCAGTTAAATCAAATACATTTATTTTCAAACTGAAGATATTCGGAGGTAGTTCGTACATCCATAAATCCGGGCTGTTTTGTTCTCCAACATTCCCTTTACGCTCTGAAGTAAAGTATCCTTTACGGTCATCTACTTCAACCAATGCGTAATCGTTGAATTCTGAGTTGATCGGAGAACCAAGGTTCGTTGGTTTTTCCCATTGGTTTTTATCACCAACTTTTTCAGCACGGAACATATCCATACCTCCCATTCCCGGAAGACCGGTTGAAGCATAGATTAAATCTCCGTTTTTAGCGAAACTCGGGAACAATTCATTTCCGGCTGTATTGATTTCCGGCCCCATGTTTACAGGTAAAGTCCAGGAATCACCTTTTTTATCGTAAGTTGTGTACCACAAATCGTGTCCACCTTGTCCTCCAGGCATATCCGAAGCAAAAATCAGGAATTTTGCATCATCAGTAACACAAGGGTGACCAACAGACAAACTATCATTTGGTTTTAAAGAAAGTTTTTTCGGACGTTCCCATCCTTTACCTCCTAATTCAGACATGTAGATATCACAACCCAGGTTTTTCTTTTTTAAACTTGGACAACGTGTAAAGAACATGGTTTTACCACGTGCATCAATACACAAAGTACCTTCGCTGTCTTCAGTATTAATACTGTCACCAACAATTGGTTTAGGCTCTAACCAGTTTCCTTTTTTATCCAATTCGGAAACGAAGATGTCCATATATTTTTGACAAGTAAACGGGTCTTTTGCTTTACCTTCAAGACCTTCACGTTCACTGGATGTTCCGAAAGCAATTTTAGTGTCTTTCTTATCCACAAACATCGGAGCCATTTCAAAACCTTCTTTATTCAAGGCTTTTACGTTGGATACTGTATGACGGGTTCTGTTTTCTTTAAATTCTTCATACATTTTACATGAAGCGATACCAATATCAGCTCTTGGATCATCAGGAACCAAGGCTTTATAAGCGGTATAATTTTCCTGTGCTTTCTTCAAATCGCCCATTTGGCGAAGCATATCAGCATTATAAAGCAAAACAAGAGGTTCTTTTTTCTGGAACTTCAGAAGAATAGCTTTTTCATACCATTCGTTAGCTCTCTTGAAATTATCCTGCATTCTGTAGCATTCAGCTGTTTTAAAAGCCATATCACCTTTCATCGCAAGGCCTGACTTAGACTTACGTTTGATTTTTGAATAGGCTAGCTCACATTTTGCTGCTGCTTCGCAGTAATTTCCACTTCTAAACTGAGTATTTGCATCTTTAATTTGTTTCACTTGTCCGAAAGACATGTTTGAAACAATTAAGAGTCCAGATAAAATAAGCGTTTTAACATTCATAGCAAGGTGCAATCTTTTTATATAAACACAGTGATAATCGACAAACTATAGGCTTAAAGGTATAGTTCACAGTTATCGTGATTGCCGAAATTAAATTAAAATTTTGAATACACACTATTTATAACGGAAAAAAAAACGTCAAAGGTGGTTTTTGTGATAATTTATTCAGCAACATATCGATCCCATTTTTGAAGCAGTTCCTGAAATCCCTGTGGAAGAT
>CAMPIU010000513.1 GCA_946886545.1 uncultured Flavobacteriales bacterium
GAACCTGATCGTTTATACGGATGGAACTTCTTCCGTTCGTTTGGGAGATGTTGCCGATGTTACGGACGGATCAGAAGATGTGATAACTGTTAGCCGTTATAACGGTGTAAACGGGATTGGTCTTCGCATTAAGAAACAGAGTGATGCGAACGCCGTTGATATGGCGAACCTGACTAAGCAAAGATTCAAAGAGATCGAAGCTAAGTACCAGAAAGAGGGAATTAAATTTACTGTTGCAACGGATACTTCGATTCCTACAATTGAATCGGTAGATGCGGTATTGCACGATTTGGAACTGGCAGTTTTGCTGGTAGCAGCCGTAATGATGCTTTTCCTGCATAGTTTGCGGAATGCGATGATCGTATTGATTGCTATTCCGGCGTCTTTGATCTCAACTTTCATTGCAATGTACATGCTGGGCTATACTTTGAACCTGATGACGCTGCTTGCAATGTCACTGGTAATCGGGATTCTCGTGGATGACTCTATTGTGGTACTGGAAAATATTTACCGCCATTTACAAATGGGGAAAGGTCGAAGAAAAGCTGCTTTAGACGGACGGAATGAGATCGGATTTACTGCTTTGGCGATTACTTTGGTGGATGTCGTGGTATTCTCACCGGTAGTTTTCATTGAAGGAACTATTTCGGATATCTTGCGCCAATTCTCAGTGGTTGTGGTAGTATCTACATTGATGTCCTTGTTGGTGTGTTTTACCTTAACACCATGGCTGGCTTCGCGTTTGGCTAAGGAAGTTAAACTGAATCCGAAGAATCCGTTCCAGCGCTTCCTGATGTGGTTTGAAGCTATGATCAAATCATTTACTGACGGATATGTGAAACTGGTTGCATGGTCTTTGAAGCACAAGATCATTATGGGACTTGGTGTTTTGGCGATCTTCTTCGCAAGTATGGCTACAATGGGTCTAGGTATTGTGGGGCAGGAATTCGTTGCGCAGGGAGATCAGGGAAAATTCATGATCAAGCTGAAGTACGATAAGAGCACCACTTTTGAAGAGAATAATGCTACTACATTGGAGATCGAACAAATGATCTTGGCGCAGAAGGATGTCATTGACATTGTTTTCGCAAACGTCGGTGGTCCTTCTTCGGGAATGGGGGCAGCTTCTTTTGGACAGGAAAACAGATCTGAGATCACGGTGAAGATGAAGAAGGATATGCAGAAAAAATATCCGACTTTAAATTACATGAATGAGATCCGGAAGAAAATCCAGGATAAATACCCAGGGGTAGAGGTGAAAGCTTTGAACATGGGAATGGTGGATTCGGAAGAAGCTCCGATTGAAATTTTCCTTTCTTCGGATGATCAGGATCTGTTGATGAGAGAAGCAAGGAGAATGAAAACAAAGATTCTAAGTATTCCGGGAGCGAAAGATCCGAGTATTTCTACGGATGAATTCTCACCTGAAGTACGAATCGAATTGGATCGTGAGAAAATGGGGCAGCTTGGTTTACCGATTGCGAGTGTGGGAATGCAGCTTCAGAATGGGTTGACCGGGAATGATGATACCCGTTTCGACGTGAAAGGGGAAGAATACGATATCCGCATTATGTTGGATAAGTACGACAGAAGCAACGTAGATAACATCAATGAAATGACCTTTGTTACAAACGACGGAAAACAAGTCCGTTTGAGTGAGTTTGCTGATGTTTCTATTGAGAACGGTTACGGTCAGCTGGAACGAAAAAATCGTATTTCGAATACAACTTTGAGATCTTACGTATTGGGGACCGCTGCAGGAACCGTCGCTGATTCAATTACGGAATACCTGAAAAAGGAGCCGTTGGACAAAAATGTAAGGATGCTCTGGGGTGGTGAAGTAAAACGTCAGAAGGAATCCATGGGTGCGCTTGGTACTGCAATGGGAATCGGTTTAATCCTGGTTTACCTGATCATGGTTGCACTTTATGACAATTTTGTTTATCCCTTCGTAGTATTGTTCTCTATCCTGGTTTCCCTAATCGGGGCAATCTTAGCCTTAAACTTATCATCATCCAATATGGGGATCTTTACGATGCTCGGAATGCTGATGTTGCTGGGACTCGTGGCCAAGAATGCCATCCTGATTGTGGATTTTACCAATCACCTGAAGACGGAAGGACGATCTACATATAATGCGCTTCTGGAAGCAGTGCGTGAGCGTATGAGACCGATTTTAATGACAACTATCGCCATGGTAATTGGTATGATTCCAATTGCAACGGCAACAGGTTCCGGAGCTGAATGGAAGAACGGTTTAGCATGGATTTTGATCGGAGGTTTGACAAGTTCAATGTTCTTGACTATTATTGTGGTACCGATTATGTATTACGTTGTTGACAGATTGCAAGTGAAATTGACAAGAAAAAAAATAAATCTCGAAGGAGATGATGAAGCTACCGTTCACGGAGTGATTTAAATTAACTAACACATGGAATCCGGCAGACTATCACTGCCGGATTTTTTTATGCCTGAATTTTTTATCAAAAACAAGAATTAGAAATTTGCTCGGTAGATCTAGACAAAATCTCCCGACTTTATTCCAACTTTAAAGCAAGAACACAGCGTAAATAAAGCATGAATGAAGCATAGATA
>CAMPIU010000514.1 GCA_946886545.1 uncultured Flavobacteriales bacterium
GATCGTTACACTTCTTGTAACCGGTCCTTCTGAAAAAGATTCTGTTTTTACGTTTGCTTTTACAAATCCTTTTTCTCCCGGAGGAATCGGGTCTTTGCTCCAATCAGCAACCGTGCAGGAACAAGATCCTGAAACATCCGATAATACCAAAGGATAATCACCTGTATTTTCCACTACAAAATTAGCGTGAATTACTTCACCTCTTGCAATTTTTCCGGCATTAAAAACACTTGGAATTTTCATTGTAGTCTTGTATCCGACAATCTCTGAAGGAGAGTCAGATCCACATGCCGTTAAAAGCGACATAGCCAGTCCGATAAATACGATTTTTCTCATAACATTAATCCATTAAACCTCTTCCGAGTTTAGAAATTTTCCCATCTTTTACTAATCTATCAACGGCTTTATCCAGGATACCGTTGATAAATCCGTGACTTTTAGGAGTCGAATAGAATTTCGAGATCTCAATATATTCGTTCAAAGTTACCTTTTTCGGAATACTCTTGAAAACCTGAAGTTCCGTAATTGCCATTTTCAGAAGAAGAATATCCATTTTAGCAATTCGTTCAAGTTCCCAATTATCAGTCAATTCATCAATCAGTTTCAAATTTTCCGAATCCATCGAAATGGTCTTGCGAAGTAAAGTGCGGATAAATTCCTGCTCGTCTTCCTTGTCTTTATACAAAGGCATAGCAACAAATTTCTCTCCCTCTTCCATCGCTTTAAGCGATTTGATCACCATTTGACAAGCCAAATCAATATCATCCAGCCAATGAATGCTTTTCTCTTCAAAGAAGTGATAGATCAAAGGAGAATTTGCGATTTCAGCTTTAAACAAGTTGATCATGAAGTTTTTATCTTCTTCAAAACCGGTCAGTTCATTACTCATGTGAGCAAACCAGGTTTCCCCTTCTCTCATTTGAATATAGATCTTACGGAACATTTCATGATGTTCATCGCCGATCCAGTTTACCGTGCGATCCTCAGAAGCTTCACGCAGTGAATAACTGTCTTGTAAAGTTTGAATGATCGCCGAATCCACAAATTTTCTGTTCGGATTCAAATCTTCTTCCGTAGGACGGATTTTCTTTTTATTTTCTTCAATACGATGTTCTGCAATATCTTTCAGCTCACCAAAACTCAGCAATAAATACAGGTATAAATCGTAAATACGGTATACAGCCTGTATTAATTCGTTTTCGGTTTTCTTGATACTATCCTCGTCTCCTTGGAAATAAGCATAAAGAGCTTGTAAAACTTTGATTCGTAAATGTCTTCTATTCAGCATTATAAACTACTCTCCTAACTTTTATAGTGGTAATTTCACTTTACCGATTGACTCAATGCGCTCTTCGGCGATCTTGTTTGCAATTTGATAGGTTGGAACACCCTCTGCACTTGAACGGGAAACAATGTTTCCGATCGTAGTATAAATCTCTTCTGCTTTAGCCATTGACCACTGTGCCGGTAAACCTGCAACTTCCGAATAACAATTGATTACACCACCTGCATTCAATGCAAAGTCAGGAGCATAAATAATTCCTTTCTCTTTCACCAACTGACCGTGAATTTTTTCATTCGCCAACTGATTGTTTGCAGCTCCTGCAATGATCGAACACTTCAAACGATTGATTGTATCGTCGTTTACAGTTGCTCCCAAAGCACAAGGTGCATAAATATCCATCGGTACGTCGTAGATTTCGTTTAACCCGACAACTTTTACTCCGTATTGATTGGAAACTCTTTTCAATGTTTCTTCGTGAATATCAGTGATTGTTACATCAGCTCCTTCAGAAACCAAATGCTTCACCAAATATTCTCCAACGTGACCAACACCCTGAACAGCTACTTTTTTACCAGCCAGTGAATCGGAACCGAATTGCTGACTTGCACAAGCCTTCATTCCCATGTAAACTCCATAAGCAGTTACAGGAGACGGATCACCGCTTTTTCCAGGTAAACCAACCACATGATTCGTTTCCATAGAAACCCAAACCATATCAACCGGTGAAATACCTACATCCTCCGCAGTAATGTATTTTCCTGCAAGGGAATTTACAAACTTTCCAAAACGGCGGAACAAAGCTTCCGATTTCATTGAGCGCGAATCTCCAATGATCACCGCTTTTCCTCCACCTAAATTCAAGCCTGAAATTGAATTCTTATAAGTCATACCTCTTGAAAGACGCAATACATCATTCAAAGCCTCCATTTCATTGTTGTACATCCACATGCGGGTTCCACCCAAGGCTGGGCCCAAAACGGTGTTATGTACAGCAATAATTGCTTTCAGACCAGTTGCAGTATCGTTACAGAATAACAATTGCTCGTGGTTATACATACTCATTTGAGAAATAACGGGGTTTTCAGCCAGATTTAAATCCTTGACTTCTTTTACTTCAAACATACGCGACTTTTAATCTTTTATTTCAATGCTAATGGCTAATTTTGTAATTCGAACAAAATCGCATTAGCGCTCGCAAAAATAGGAAATTTATCGAATGAAGTCTCTAAGCTATTTAAACAAATATTTCTTCAAATACCGCTGGCGATTCCTGCTGGGCATCCTTTGTATCATTGCCGGCAATTACTTC
>CAMPIU010000515.1 GCA_946886545.1 uncultured Flavobacteriales bacterium
TGTTTGCGATGATGGTTCCGCACATGAATGTTCCTGAAGCAAGGTTTACTGCTCCTTCAACTTTCCAAAAAACATTGCATGCTTGTGCGTCATTAATGAGTTTTACTTTTGCTGCTGCCCCGGTAGATAATGTTCCTCCCTGGATTCTGAAAATAAACACCGCGTCAGGATCGTTCTGTCCGTCAAGGGTCAAGATTCCGTTAATTGTAGTGTTTCCTGTAATCGAATGAACTCCTGCAAAAAGTGTTTGACCACCTCCAAGTGAAGGTGCCGGTGAATTGGTCGTTACAGCATTGTCAAGTTGCCCATATGCTATCAAAAGGTCAGCAGCACATTGAGCAGTAGCACCATCACCATTATGCATTGTACCGTTTACATTACCGAAACCGGTTACAGGGCCATTATTTGAACCAACATTACCGGTGATTTGTGACGAACCGGTATTGGTTACGGCACCTGAAGTAGAGAAAAGTGAAAAATTTGCGGCAGTGCCAAGAGTGGGAGCTTGTGCTTCAGTCGTAGAAGCGAACGCCCACATAGCAATACCTGTAAGTATTGAGGGTAACTTATTTATCATAAAGTTGGATTAATGGCAAAAGAATATTCGCCTTCGGTGAAGGTAGACTATTAATTGAGTAATAAGTTACATATATCACTGATTATAGATCTTCCTTATCTGACAATCCTCATTCTCGGCCTCAAAAGACAGATAGACATGTGTCTATTAGCCCAATAGGAGAGCAGGCTACATGAATTGAGCGGAAGCTACTTAACCTCAGCTTCCATTGCGTCGATAGCACCTGCTCCAAACTGATCGTTGGACCATTTGTATGCCGGAAGGCCTTTTTTCAATTGCACAAAGGTAGGGAAATGACCTTCTGCTAATCTCACGGATGCCTCCGCATCTTTTGCTAATTCGATGTCAAAATCCCCGGCAATCAATTCCTTGTATAGAGTCAGTTTTTGCTTGTCTCGCGTACAAACGGAAAAAAGCATTCTGATGGATGGATTACGTTTTTTAATCAATTTTAAACGGGTAATGGCTTCCATACAAAAAGGACAATCTGGAATTGTAACAATTAGCAAATCATACTTTTCATCAACTTTAACATCGCTTTCTTTTACCTCTGTGCCTTCGGAACTAAAATCACCTTCAAAGATCGGATGCATGGCAAATCCAACTGCAAATGGCGCAGCAAAAAGAGCAAGGCCAACCAGTAACTTTGCAATTCGGGATTTGATCTTAAATCCTTTTGAGAAAGAATAAGCCAGAAGAATTCCACCGATTGCTAAAGTCAGGTAAGGCAATAGTTTGGACATTGTCCATGAAAATCCATTAAGCAATAAATTGAATTCAAACGATTCGAAAGCGAATAGGGTAACTCCGCAAATGATTAGTACCAAAAAGAAAAGGATCTTCATGTGTTGATTTTTAGGTAAAATTAAAAATTATCCGGATTCAAATGTTCAAAATTGTTTAAATGCTTTCCCATTGAACCCTTTTAAACTTTTTCAACCTTTGAACCATTATATAAGTCCGACACTCAATCCAACGCCCAGCAGGATCGCGGTCAGTTTAGCGAGATTGAAGCGATGATTTTCATTCGTTTCAAAGATGATCGTAGTGGAAATGTGCAGGAACATCCCAACAACCAGTGCTAATAAGATGTCCATAAACGGAATGGATGAATCCATTGGGATCAGTGTTCCGAAGATCAATCCAAGTGGTGTCATTAAACCGAATACAATCAGTAAAATCCAGGAAGTACTTGATTTAATAAGGGATTGTCTTAACAAAGTCATTAATGCAATTGCAACCGGAAGTTGATGCAGGATGATTCCCAATAAAAGTGAATCGTGGTGATGCCCGATCAAATGATCGTGATCGTGGGCATGTAAATTGGTGTTTGCCAAAGGAATTCCTTCGATGAAAGAGTGAATACTCAATGAGATCAATAAACCGTAAGGTATCTTTTTATTGGCATGTGCATGAATATGCCCGTGTTCAATTCCTCCGGAGAAATATTCCAGGAATAATTGAACTAAAAAACCGACTAAAACCCAAACTCCGATAGAAGTGTGTTGTTCGGCATATAATTCCGGCAAGAAATGAATAAAGGCAATGGCCAATAGAAATCCTCCGCTAAAAGCCAGGGAGAGCTTGATGAATTTTACCTGGTTCTTTTTCTCCAGAAGAACAACGAGCATCCCGCCTAAAAAAACAGATAAGATCAAAAAGAAAATGGTAGTAATTAATTCGCTCATTTCTTTTTGCAGATAAGGATTAAACGGTCAGATTGTTCCAGGTCGAAGGCTTCTAGTTTGTAGTTTCCGGCCAATTGCAAAATCTCAAAATTCGCATCGGCAAGTAATTTTTGAAAATCCGTCAGTTCAAGAGTTTGTACTTTTTCCTGGAAAAAATAGGATTTTCCATCGTGCTCAAAGGCAATCGTAGTAATGATCCTGCCGTTAACGACTTCTTTTTTGATGTGAAATAAGATGTCACATTTTTTAATTTCTTGACGGAAACGTAAATCCCGGACAACTTTATGCGCATTCATGAAATCGATCACTAGTATTC
>CAMPIU010000516.1 GCA_946886545.1 uncultured Flavobacteriales bacterium
ATAGCTTTGGAACATTGTTAGATTGTAGAGGAAATCCTTAGCAGGTAATGGATTTTGTGGTTCGAAGCCGAAAAAGTGTTTGTTGATGATGATGATCGTGAAAGTAAAAATGACGGAAGTCCAGTAAGTCGGATAAAGGCGGCTGAAACGATTAATTACAAATTGATACCCGTATTGAATGCGGTCTAAGCTCATCGTAATCACAAATCCACTGATAATGAAGAAAAGGTCAACTCCTGTTACTCCGAACTTGGTGAAAGCAAGTAATTCAGGTTTCAATAAAGAAAAATGAAAAATCAATACAACGAGTGCTGCAATTCCTCTCAACGAATCAAGTTCCCGGATACGGTTGATTGAATCATCTTCTTGAATGGAAGAACCCGCAATCGTCATTGGAATTAATTTAGTAGTTATGCTCCGATCACTCTTCTCAAATCACTGATTTGTGATTCCCAAAGACGTACAATTTCATCTCGTTCTGTTTTTTCAGCAAAATCAGAAACTGTCAGAATAACAACTTTTGTCATAGGGTCTATGGTATATTTCATCTCGAAGAATGTTTCCAAATCATCTTCTTCGTCATTCAACCACTGCCATTTGATATATTCTCCGGCTTTTTTGGAAATTAATCGCGCTTGTTCCTCACTTCCATCCCAATGAAAGGTATACATATCATCTTTTACAATAACATCATCAGCAAACCATTCGCTCAATCCGTCAGGTGTAGACAGTAATTTATCCAACACTTTTGGAGAGGTTCTCAATACATATTCCAATTCGAATTGTTCCTTTTTTGTCATAGTAGTTTAATAATGTTAACTTCGCGCCGAAAAATCATTTTCGAAATATACACATTTCTTTCATGGCGTTAGTACATTCATTTGAAAAAAACGGGAACAAGCTCTTCAAGTACAGGGGACAAATTCCGATTATTTTATTCGCTTTAGCTGTTCCTGTAATTTATTTTACAGATGTTCAATGCATTATGGATGATGCAAGATGGTATTACATCTGCACCGGGGCAGCAATTGCTATGTCAATTTTAGGACAGGTAATCCGCGCAATTGCTATCGGAACAAGTAATAAAAACACTTCGGGCAGAAATACTCAGGAACAAGTAGCTGAAGCATTGAATACAAAAGGGATCTATTCCACGGTTCGTCACCCACTCTATTTAGGAAACTATTTTATGTGGATCGGAATTGTGTGTTTTACATTCAATGTTTACTTCATTGTTATTGTGAGCCTATTGTTTTGGATTTACTACGAACGTATCATGTTTGCAGAAGAACGTTTCCTGGAGCGTAAGTTCGGAGAGAGTTATGTGAATTGGTCTAATTCTGTGCCTGCATTTTGGCCGAGCATGAAAAATTACATCAAAGGACAGATTCCTTTTTCAATGAAAACGATCTTGCGTCGTGAGTATTCCGGAATTTCCGCAACTGTTCTTGGCTTTGTTTTCGTAGCCGGATTGCGTGAGTATTTTATGACAAAAACGATTGCATGTCCACTTTGTTATGTTTATTGGATCGCAGGTGCTTTGCTGTTTAGCTTGATTTTCAAGTTACTAAAGCATAAGACAAAAGTTTTATACGAAGAAGACCGGTCATAGTCTTGCATAGAAAAAAAAAGTAACTATATTTGCACCGCCTTTCAGGGAAACGAAAGGCTTATGGCGAGATAGCTCAGTTGGTTAGAGCGCAGGATTCATAACCCTGAGGTCCGGAGTTCAACTCTCCGTCTCGCTACAAAAAGCTCAGTTTATACTGAGCTTTTTTTTGTTTGAGTGAGTTAAGGTCCGGAGTTCATCCCGATAGCTATCGGGACTCCGTCTCGCTACAAAAAGCTCAGTATAAACTGAGCTTTTTTGTTTTAAAGAATTTCTGTGGGACGCGATGAATCGCGTCCCACAAGAGAAAATAGAATGATTAATCCTTGACTACCAAATCATACTTCGTTAGCAGTCCAATCAATCCGCTGGAGGAAAAGACTGTTTTCTTGATCCGGTTCCGTTCCGGATTGATATCGAAATTGATAGCTGAACTGAAATCAGCTTTATCCAAAACACTTCTATCAAAGATTGTACGGCTCAGATCACAGTTTTTAAATACTGCCTGGGTTAGATTGACTTCCGAGAAATCCACTTCTTTCAAAATTGTATTGGTGAAGAGGCTGTTCTTCATGCTTTTTGAATGGAAGGTTGCGTAGTCCAATGTGCAGTCCGTGAACCTGACGGCGAACAGGAAATCATTACAAGAACTGAAGTCTACTCCTACAATCTTGCAGTCCTTAAAATGAACATCTTTTAATCCGGAGTACTTGTAGATTGTTAGTGAGAAATTACAGCTCTCAAACTCACAGTCAATGAAATCGATATTACTGAAGTTGCTTTTCGTGAAATCGCAATCAATAAAAATACAGTTGCTGAATTCATTATTAATAAGTTGCTTGTTTGCGTAATTGACTTTGTTAAATGTTTTGCCTTCGTGAAGTTTGTTGCTCATACTGCTTTGGGTTGGGACAAATTTAAGTAGTACTTCGTAATATCATGATATAATGAATTCGTAATATTATAAAC
>CAMPIU010000517.1 GCA_946886545.1 uncultured Flavobacteriales bacterium
TCCGAGATGAGATTAAAGTAATCCTTGCTTGGATTCGGGAAAAGGAGTGTTTCCTGAACTGTTGATGCAGGAATCTGAAGTTGATAAAAATCGGAAACACGGATGAAATTATCGTTGATTCCGGTTCCAAGAAAGAACTGACCGTTTACTGCAAATCCTTTTGCACCTCTCAATCCGTTTGGTGGAAGGGCAGCGATTAACTCCCATTTTTTGGTGTAATCCAAATAATAGCAATCATTTTTAAAGTTGTTGTTTTCATCCATTCCACCGCAGACAAGTGCACTGAATTCATTACTCACAGCCATTCCGTAAGAACGCAAGCCGGCAGGAAGAGGTGGTATTTCAGTCCAGGTTTCTGTACCCGGATTATAGGAATGCCAGGATTCCGAGTAGGTGATCGGATTGACATCAAATCCTTCACCGAAAATTCCTTCGTTTAGAAGCGGGAAACCCAGAACACTTCGATTGGGTCCTGCCGGATAATCGGAAAGCCTGGTCCATAAATCCGAATCGGCATTGTACTTCCAAAAATCAGCAAGGGTGGAATCAGGAGAGGTTCCCATTCCGAAATAACCCTGATTTTGAATTTGAAGTGCTGTTGCATGCCAGCGGGCAACTCCGGGAAAATCGTTCAGCTGGGTCCAGTTGTTGGTAAATCCATCGTATTCCCACACATCTTTCAGTGCCTGACTCGATTCGGAATAACCACCAATTAAATAAGCCTTGTTATTCAAGGTGAAAACAGACGAATATTGTCTTGCAGTTCCCGGGAACATTGCTTTTTCATTCCAGGTATTCGAGTTCGGGTCGTATTGAAACAATTTATTGCTTTCGGCGAATCCATTCAAATATCCCGTTACAATGTAGCCGAAACCATTTAAAGCAAAGGCAATACCATCATCTCTTCCGGCAGTTGGTACCGGGCTAACCGATGTCCAGTTTTGGGCGTTAAGATTAAAAGAAAGAAGGAGAATAAGGACGATGATTCCTTTCATAACGAGCACGGTTTAGACTGCTTAACGATGAATAAAGGGAAATCGTATGTTTATGAGTAGGAGTGAAAAATTTTTCACCTCTACTCATAATTATTTTGTTTCTTCAACCGCTTGCTGAATTAATTTCCCGACCTCGTGAATTTGTTCTTCGGTAATATTTAAAGGTGGGGAAAGCCGGAAACTATATGGGTGAGACAGAAACCAAAAGCTGATTACTCCTAATTCCAATAAGCGTTCAACCACCTTCGCAACACGTTCATCACTTTCCATATCACAGGCAAACATCATTCCTTCTCTTCGGATTTCATGAATTTCATCAATACCACTTAAATATCCTTCGAGTAAGCCGCCCAATCGTTCAACCTCTTCGAAGTTGATTTCGGATTCAAACACTTCCAGTGTTCCCCATGCAGCCGCATTAATTACCGGGTTTCCTCCGAATGTGGTTATATGCCCGAGCATGGGAGAATGGCTCAATTGATTCATATACTCATATTTCGAAATAAATACCCCGATTGGCAATCCTCCTCCAAGTGCTTTTCCTAAGGTTAAAACATCCGGAATTACTCCACTGTGTTCGAATGCGAACATTTTTCCGGTTCTTCCCATACCGCATTGAATTTCATCGAAGATCAAAAGTGCTCCAACTTCATCACAGCGTTTGCGAAGCGCTTTCAAAAACTCGTCCGATGCTTTTCTCACTCCGGCATCACCCTGAACTGTTTCCAGGATCACACCTGCAGTCCTGTTTGTGATGCGTTCCAGATCTGCCAATTCATTCAGGCGGATGAAATCGATATCGGGTAATAAGGGGCGAAAGGGCGTTTTCTTGATTTCGTTTGCGGAAACACTTAGCGAACCGTGGGTATTTCCATGATAAGAGCCTTTGAATGCGATCAATTGAGTTCGGCCTGTGACGCGTTTCACGAGTTTTAATGCAGCTTCATTGGCTTCTGTACCTGAATTTACCGGGTAGACACAATCCAATTCGGGAGGAAGGAATTTGCGAAGTAAACGGGCCATTTCCAGTGAAGAATCCTGGATGAATTCTCCGTAAACCATCACATGCAGGTACTTATCCAATTGTTCCCGGATGCGTTTGATGACCTGAGGATGGCGGTTCCCAATATTGCTCACGGAAACACCCGAGATCATATCGGTGTAGCGTTTTCCTGATTTATCGTAAATGAAAATCCCTTCCGCCGATTCAACATCAATTAAATAAGGGAAGGGATTTGTTTGTCCTAAATATCTTAAAAAATCTTCTTTACGGTTTTCCATGAGGTCTTTTGTCATGCGGCGGCGGTCCATCTTTACGGTCTTTTAACCGTTCCAGTAGAACCCGTCTAAATTCATGCTCCAAACTTAAGAGTTTTAAGGTTCTTTTCTCACCGATGATCTTAATAAATTTTTCACTGTATTCTTTTTTAAGATCCAGTTCTTTTTGATCGTTCTCGAAAAGTGTATTGAGCTTTTTCTTTGCGTAATCATTCGATATCTTTTCTTCAGATTCTCTAAATTAATTGTTGATTTTACGAGTGTTCTGGCGAATTTCTTTCATTTTCGCTTCCATCTC
>CAMPIU010000518.1 GCA_946886545.1 uncultured Flavobacteriales bacterium
GTTCAAAACAGGGGTTTCCAATCAGTTTTGGGCGGAGAAATACATGAAAGAAGAATGGCTGACCCGGGATTTGGGGTATACTTCAAACGATGATCTGAACTTCTACACCCAGATGAAGAACAAAGAGTTTAGTTTACAGGGAGAAGAAAAAGACCGTTTTCTCAGCAATCTTTTTGTGGTGATGCGTTTTGCGAGTGAAAACAAAAGTACTGCGGCTCAAGGGATAGCTCTCAAACTCGCTGCCCGGCAAATGAAAAGCGAGATCCCGAATTTCCAGACTGCAGATTATGTTTTTTCATTTAAAAAAGAAATAGATCCCGAAACCAAACAAAGTATCTATGTGGTGGAAGCGGCTTCTGAAACGGATAAAAATGTGGTGGTTACCAGAAGATACGATTTGTTCTACATGCCATTAGATTAATATTTACCGCAAATGCACAAATTTTTTGCGCTCCTACCGGTAGAGCTTATTTTGTTATATGTCATCTAGATGTTTTCATTTTTGAGGAAACAATTTCCATAATCTTTAAGAGGGAAAAAGAGGCGACTGGTAAGCGCTTCCAAAATTTGCGCATTGCGATAAGAAAAATGTAGAATTTTATTGGGTTTTCACGGTTTTTAAATCGAAATCCGAAACGGCTTAATCTTCTCATCCTTGTACAAATAACGCTGAAGTCGCTGGGAGAGCAATTCTTTCCGGTGTTTGCTTTCCGGTGTTCCGCTTGATTGATAGTAGAATTCTTTTTTATTGATCGTGAATTTCCATCCGTTTTTCTCCTGTATGAATGAAATTTCCTTTCCATCCAACTGCAATTTATTCTTTGATTTCAGAATAACAGACTGACTTGGATTGAGTCCTGAATCCCGCACCGCATTTTTGAGTGTTTGCAGAACCTGTTTATTCTTTGAGGTGCTTTCAGTAAAGGTAATGAGCTTTCCTTTGTATTGAATCATCCCGCAAAAGGATTTCCCGGAAAAGATCTGAAGTTCATTTTTCTCAAATTTCAGTTCTCTTTTCCAGGAAACAAATAAGAAACAGAAGCATAATCCGCTTAAAGCAATTTTGGAAATACTTTGTTTGATCAGTAATCTGTGTGCGCAATAGCCGATTAATGCTCCGATGATCAGAAATTGGATAAAATTGAGTTCAAAACCGGCAGAAACTCCTCCGGGAATTTGATTTACATAATGAATTCCAATGAGGAGAGCCTGGAGCGAAATGACTGTCAGAAAGATGATGAGCAGGTTGAAGTAAGGGATCCATGCAGAGAAGATGAGTAAAATCAGGAAGAGAAGGACTACGAATCCCAGGAGCATCACCACTACATTGGAAAGCAAAAAATAATTGGGGAATTGATGGAACCAGTAAAGCATGAAAGGTGTTGTTGCAATAGTTGCTGCGATTCCCACGGCACTTCCTTTCCACAGCCAATCCAGCCATTTTTGTTTCACTAAGATGAGCCTGTAAACCGGTGTCTGAAATAAAAGGATCCCGATCAAGGCAACATAAGAAAGTTGAAAGCCAATATCGAACAAGTAATAAGGATCGTATATCAATAGAACAATTGCAGATAAGATGAGGTTGTTCATTCCTTTGTTTTTTCTGCTGAGTAATTGTCCCAATGCCAGGATGCTGAACATCACAACTGCCCGAATAACCGACGGCGAAGCACCGCTCAGTAATCCGAATCCCCAAATAAGGATCACGGAAAAAAGAATCGCTTGTTTCTTTGAAATCCACCGGCTGAAAAAACTAAGAATGTATTGGAAGATGATCAGAATAATTCCCACGTGCAGGCCGGAAACGGCAAGGACGTGCATGGCGCCGGTATTCGAGAATGAATCTAAAACCTCTTGGTTAATATCCGCTTTGTTTCCCAGTAATAAGGCTGTACCAATTCCGTCCACAGATTCGGGAAGCCAGGACTTCATTTTGTCGCCGATTTGATTTTGCCACCTGGAAAAGAAAATGCTCAGGTTTTCACGGGATCCGATTTTTGAAATGAAATTCGAAGCAATGAAAGCCCGTCCTACATAATAATGTGTTCCGTAATAGTATTCGGCATCAAAACTTCCCGGATTTGTTTCGTTCCTGAAAACTTCTATCTCAGTTCTGAATGCCACATAATCGCCGATCGTGTACTTTTTTTCCAGGGTGTCAAGCGTTAAGATGATGTTTCCCCGTGCAGGAATTTGTTGGTTTCCGTTAATCGTCTTTTCTAAAGAAAGATGGATGGTTTGATAACCTGATTCAGATAGCTTGCTTTTAAAAATAGTCCCGAAGTTTACCTTGTTTGAAAGCTCGTCCGGTCGGGAGACACCTCTTTTTGCTAATTCAAGTTTGCAAAATCCCATGAGCATGAAGAAAAAACTGAAGGCAGCAATTGGGATATTCTTAAAAAAAGAACCGGTCTTAAATAAATGACCGAATAGAAGGATCAAAAGACAAAGGATGAAAACGGAGGTAATAAGGAGTCCTGTAAATTCCGGATTTTCCCCGGAAATAAATGAAAAGAGAATACCCAGGATCAGACCCAGTGAAATTGGTAATAGTGGCATTGTGTGTTG
>CAMPIU010000519.1 GCA_946886545.1 uncultured Flavobacteriales bacterium
GTCGTATTTGTTAAAGTAGTTCTTTGGAAAATGATGTTCCCGTTTTGATCCACCAATCTCCATTTATTTTCATTCGCCTTGTTATTGGTTGTCATCCAAACAAAGAATGCCCCATTAATCACTTCCGGAGCTGTATATTTTGTTTTGAACTCATTATTGTTTGCATATTCATCCAGTGAACTTGAACCGTCAATTTCAATAACACGTGCGTAGAATCCGTTTGCCGGGTTAGCTCCGAACCAAAAGTTTTGGTTTGCAATCGGAATTTCAACAATTTCTTTCTGAAGGAATCCTAAATTTCCGCTCCATGCATAATCAATGAAATTGCCATAAGAAACCCAGATGCGGATTTTACAAGATGTTAATGGAAGAGCTCCGTTGTTTTGCAGAATGACACGCGGATTTGAACAAGTCGGATTCCATTTGCTGTAGTATTCGTAGCTGTTCGGATTCAATATATCTAAAATCGCTGCGTCGTGCTGGAAGTTCGGTGCTGAATACGAAACCAGATCGATTGCAGTTACGAAATTTCCTCCTGCCTGTCCTGCATCATTTGCCGGAACATCCGATATGTCATAATCAATTGTAACCGTATCGCCAGGTGTTACATAAGAAGTCAATTCGTGATCGAACTCCCGAACCATGTCTCCCGGGCACCAGCCTTCACGGGCATACGGCCAGGTTCCTCCCTGACCAATGTTCGGATTTTTCCCACAATCATCTCTCCAAATACTCCAGCTAAAACGCTCCACTCCGTCAATAATAATTTTGTGTTGTTTGTCCTGCCACTCGCAACAAGCTCCGTTACCAACCTGGCCATGTCCTGTTAAACGCGTTCTGATCTTAAAATTCTCTGAAGTATCCGAAAGTGCAATCGGAGTCGCCTGCAAAACTACATCGTTTGCCATATCGGCGTAGTTATAGGAAGTCCAGTTTTGCCAAACCGGCTGAATATCGTGTACATCTCTTGCAGGAATACCTTCAATGAATGCAAATTTCAAATCAATCAACTCTTGCGTGTTATGCGCCGCCAAATCAACCATTCCATGTAAATACTTCTGGTAATCTGTTACGTCATAGATCCATGTGAATCCTTGCGGACCTAAGTCAAATCCAATTCCATAAGGTGTAATGTAGCGCCCGATTTCGATGTCGTTCACTTCTTCAAATGGTGCCTCAAAATAAGTAATTGTTGCATTTGTTTCCGTCACATCAACCGGACTTGGGCCTGAACCAATATTCGTTCCTGCAGAATTCAGGGTATCAATTGTAGCCAAAGCATATGTCTTCTCATTGGAGGAAACAATGAAACTGTTATCACTCGCAACATAATTGAACTTCACTGAAACTTCCGGGAAAACTGCTGTTAAAACAGAATCTGTAGCAGAAGTATTGTAAGTTCCCTGATCTAATGAAAAAACAGGAATCTCACTGATCATTTCCGTTCCGGCAATGTAACTGTTATTTAGAGTCATAACAGCACTTGTATTTGAAGCCATTGCCAATCGGTTATGGATGCTTCTGTCAATGATTCCAAGCTCACCGTCAAAATCATAGTAAAGCTCCAGATCCGAATAATTCGGATGCGAGTTAGTGATTTTTTTATTCATCCATGCTGAAATGTCGGAAGCACTTAAGGCCGTCGACCAAACGGATAACTCGTCCAGCTGTCCATTGTAAAAATTCACATTATCGGCATTAGCACCCAAAACAAAACGGGAAATCTTTCCTACCGGTAATATTTTCCCTGTTCCGGAATGCCATTGAACACCATCTTTATAGATAAACATTTGACCGCTTGATGATTTTTTAACGAAAGCCCAATGATGCCAAACGTTATCAATATCTGTCGCCGTTGCTAATTTGGAGATCCGGTCATAACCAGGTCCGTTACCCGCATCAAAATAAATGTTATTATCCGACCATGGAAAATGAATATTGAAAATTCGTTGGTTTAACGAATCTACTGCTTCCAAAACCGACGTATTAGTTCCGGCAACCCCATTTCCTTTTGCCCAAAAAGCAACAGTTACATCTGCTCCCGGTTCGACATTACTAAGGTTGACATCTGCAAAATTGCTTCCAGTTGCATTGAATACCCCGCCTCTGTTGTTATAAAACAACGAAGAGTTTGTCCCAAGGGTTTGCATGGCAAGTCCGCTTGAAATACCTGATACATGAGCATCTTCGTAAGAAATTTCAATGATCAGATTATCTGTTCCGTTATAATTGAATGCCTGTCCAAAATGGAAAATAGTTGCACCGTTAACAATATTCATCGCATCATCAGCATAAACTGCTGTTAATCCGCTTGTTTCCCAGTTGGTCAATGTACTTGCTGAAGTATGCTTTAATTTGATTGTTACATTCTCCAGTTCTGAAATTCCCTGGTTAAACATCAGCTGCAATGCCTGAAGATCTCCTGCAACGATTCCATTTGCAGCAAGATCTGATGCCGAAATGATCCACTGCATTCTTGCACCGTTGGATCCGGAGCTCACAAAATTAATATTGGAAGCTGCAGTTCCGGAAATAGCATGCATATTGGCAGTTTGGAGCG
>CAMPIU010000520.1 GCA_946886545.1 uncultured Flavobacteriales bacterium
TACTGAGAAATTAATTGTTTATTATTCAAGAGACTGTGGTAAAACATGGATCCAAAAAACATCTGTAACGGGTGCTGCTTTGGTAACAGGTGGGTATGTTGGAAATACAGATTATGTTTCTACCAATGACCTGGACTGGAAAACAGTAAGTTTCACACACACGCCGACAGCTGCTGATAACAAAACAAAATTCAAATTTGAGTTTGTTGCTTCTGACTTCTCTTCTAATTTTTATTTCGATAACTTCAACGTTTCCGGAACACTAGGAATTGAAGACAACGGAATGTTATCATCGATTTCTCTTGCTCCAAACCCGGTTGCTACAGGATCTGAGTTGTCTGTTGAAGTTCCGAATACGGAAGTTGGAATGAAATTGATCGTAACGGATTTGAAAGGTGCTCTTATCTCAATTACTGAGGTTCCTGCTTCTTCAGGTGTTCAAACGGTAAACATTCCTATGAATGTTGCAAAAGGATGTTACATCTTGTCCGCTGTTCAGGGAGCTGCTAAATCTACACACCGCATAGTAGTTTATTGATAGAAGAACTTAATTATCAATTGCGTATTATCAAGGGGTAAGTTCTCTTCCGGAGATCCCCTTGATAATTAAATCATTCATAATTGCTAATTGGTTTTGTGCTGATTTATAATTATTTAGGACGGAATTTATTGAATTCTTTTTTATAACGCTGGAATATGTGCTATCTTTGCACCAAAATTCCAAGTATTTCTCATGATTTCAGTAAATAATCTCTCACTCCAATTCGGTAAACGTATTCTATTTGACGATGTAAATCTCAAGTTTGGTTCCGGTAATTGCTACGGTGTTATCGGTGCAAATGGTGCCGGTAAGTCTACTTTCTTAAAGATTTTAACAGGCGAGCAGGACCCAACTTCAGGACGTGTTGAATTGGAGCCTGGAAAACGGATGGCGGTATTGAGTCAGAACCATTTTGAGTTTGACCAGTTTGAAGTTTTGCAGACAGTGATCATGGGACATAAGCGTTTGTTCGAGATCATGACCGAAAAGGATGCATTGTATGCAAAACCTGATTTTTCGGATGAAGACGGAATGCGTGCTTCTGAATTGGAAGGCGAATTCGCGGATTTGGAAGGATGGAATGCAGAAACAGATGCTGCAACTTTATTAAGTAACCTCGGAATCGACGAGAGCAAACATTATATGAAAATGGAGGATGTTCCTTCAGAATATAAAGTACGTATTTTGTTGGCTCAGGCTCTTTTTGGAAATCCGGATGTGTTGGTACTCGATGAGCCTACCAATGACCTGGATCTGAAAACGATTGGCTGGTTGGAAGATTTCCTTCTTGATTTCAGAAATACGGTAATCGTTGTATCGCATGACCGTCACTTCTTAGATACGGTTTGTACTCATATTTGTGATATCGATTTCAGTAAGATCAATGTCTTTACAGGTAACTATACTTTCTGGTATCAGTCGTCTCAGTTGGCAGCTCGTCAGCGTGCAGATAAAAACAAGAAAGCGGAAGATAAAAAGAAAGAATTACAGGATTTCATTTCCCGCTTCTCGGCAAATGCTTCCAAATCAAAACAGGCCACTAGCCGTCGTAAATTGATCGATAAGTTGGATCTGGAAGAAATTCAGCCTTCTTCACGTCGTTATCCCGGGATTACATTCCATCAGGAGCGTGATGCAGGAAATCAGATTCTGACCGTGAGCGGTTTATCGAAAATGCACGAAGGAGAATATCTGTTCAAAGATTTATCTTTTACATTGAATAAAGGGGATAAGGTTGCTATCGTTTCTAAAAACTCCATTGCGATTACTCAATTTTTCGAGATTCTGAATGGTCACCTGAAAGCAGATAAAGGAGATTTTATATACGGAACAACCATTACAACGGCTTATTTACCGAATGACAACTCTTCATTCTTTGAGAGTAAATTATCGTTAATTGACTGGTTACGTCAATATGCCCAAACAGACGAGGAAAGAGAAGAGGTAAATATTCGCGGGTTCCTCGGAAGAATGCTATTCTCCGGTGAAGAGGCCTTGAAAAGTGCTACTGTCCTTTCAGGAGGTGAAAAAGTGCGTTGTATGTTATCTCGAATGATGTTAGCTAAAGCAAATTTCCTGATGATGGATGAGCCTACCAATCACTTGGATTTGGAGTCAATTACAGCATTAAACAACGGAATGTCGGCCTTCGAGGGAACGATGATGTTTACATCTCATGACCACGAATTGGTTTCCACTGTTGCAAATCGAATTATTGAACTTACTCCGAATGGTTTCATTGACAAAATGATGCCTTACGATGATTATCTTGCAGATGCAAAAATTGCAAGCTTACAGGAAGAAATGTACGCTTAAGCGTTTTTTTTAAATAGTGGAAGCCCTGGCATTTATCGTCAGGGCTTTTTTATGACTAAAATTCTTTTTTTCAGAAGATTGACTTAATTTCCCCCTTTGGAGAAGTATCGTTAATTTTCTGAAATTCCTTTAAAATCCTTGAAACCCAATCACAATAAAGGAATCAGCGATTTCGTTATGATGTTAGGAACATGTAGGA
>CAMPIU010000521.1 GCA_946886545.1 uncultured Flavobacteriales bacterium
TACCGCATTAGCGAAGAACAAACGGAACTAATCAAAATGGGAATTGGTGTAATGTATAGCGTACTTTTTGAAGAACACCAAGAGAACCAAAAGATGTACAATGCGAAAATTTCGGAACTGAAAAACAAAATTGAATCAGCAGAAGAAAAGCTAGTAACGGGTGTAATTGACCGACCAATGTTCGATAAATTTCAAAAGAAATTTAGTGATGAAATGTTCGAAGTTGAAAATTTACTTGCTAAAATTAAAAGCGGGAATTCAAACCTCGAAAAGGGCTTAAAATTAGTAGTGAAATACTGTCAGAACCCCTTATTATGGTGGGAAAATGCTTCAATAGGTCAAAGAATGATTTTTCAAAATATCCTGTTCCCTGAAGGGATTATCTATGACCGAAAAAATGATAGATTTCAAACCCCAAGAACAAACACTTATTTTGAACCAATCCCACGATTGACGGACGAATTAAGGGGAAAGAAAAACGGGGATAGTATCAATTTTGATGCTATCCCCGCTTGTGTGACCTCGTCAGGATTCAAACCTGAAACCTCCACAGCCGTAATGTGGTGCTCTATTCAGTTGAGCTACGAAGCCTTTTTTGCTTTCGATCTATGACCGATTGCGGGTGCAAAGATAGGTGCTTTTTTCGTTTTTGCAAGCATTCCTGAAGCTTTTTTTTCAAAATTGCTCTACCGTTTGCTTTATTACCAATAGCCTTACGGCCCTTTCTTATTGAATTTCAGCACTTATTCCTCTTTCTAACAGCGCAGTACACATTGGCTCTAATTTCTCATATTCGCCGCGTTTTACCTGACACCTTCCATTGAAATGAATAATCCAGGTACACTGCTCTGCTTGTTCCACTTCGTGTTTACATACTTTGATCAGGGATTCTATCACATGGTCGAATGTATTGTAATCGTCGTTGAATACCACTAAGTCTTTCTGATCTACGAGTAATTCTAAGACTTCTGTTTCGTTTTGTTCAAGCGTTTGCATCTGTTGTGTTTGTTTTACAAAGTTAGTACTTTTTAGTCCCAATAACTACGGATCATTCCATTTTTAAACGTGCTCCCTGAGCAGTAAAAAGTGCCTCAACCTGTTTGCGTTGCTCTTCTCCGCTTACGTTCATCGAAATCTCAATGGTAGATGAACTTGTTTTTACTTCGTAAGGAAGTGTCAGTCGCAACAACCAGTTTGACCATGAACCCGGAATTTCCTTAAAGTCCCATATTCCTACAACCAACTTCGTATTTGGTTCATTCAATTCGGCTTGTTTTGTAGAAATCTGAACCAAAGTATCAAACGGAACCATAGTGCTCACCAAACGCGGTAATGCTTCGTCTGCCTGTGTTTTAATACGCAAATCTGTCTGATCGAAATAGAAATCTCCCTGAACGCGAAGCTGATTCATAATCTTCCTCGGGTACTCTGAAAAGGATTCTTTGGAGATCAATGCGTACTTATTCAAAACCGGTTTTTCTGTCACCGGATTTTCCTTTGCGTAGTCTTTAGCAACCTGATCGCTAACAGGAGTTTCCTGGATCTTTGGTAATTCCTGTTCCTTAAACAAAATCGCTTCTCCCTGCTCTGCCAATAGTTTTTTGGCTTCCTGCAATGAAATGCGTTCTCCGTTGAAATATGCTGTAATAAATGCATCCGAAACACCTTTTTCAACTGCTTCTGCTTTCTTCGGTCTGGCTTCATCTACCGAACGGAAGGTTCCGGTGGAATAACGGATTTGTCCGTTTTCCAAACGACGGGTCACCAGCGGATTGATGTCGTGAAGCTGTTCTTTGGTTGCAGGACGATTGTAAACTCCGACCTGAACCGTGTAGAACAATCCTTTGATCTCTTCGATCGCAATGGCTGTAACGGCTCCCGGCGCTTTGTTGTAATCGCTAACTTTCGGTTCTGCTTTGTATTTGGCTATCGTATCCAAAGGAAGCTGTGCAATTGTGTTTTGGATTACTTCCATCACAATGGAATCCTGGCGCATGGGTTTACACAAACCTTGTTCTTCCAGTTGCCGTGCTTCTGCCAGGGAAATGCGTTTTCCGTCACAATAAGCCACTACAAAGGCATCTTTGTAACCCAAAGCACGAATATCCTGCTGTGCGCCCAGTACTTTCTGACGATTTCCAAAATAACCGGCCAAATAACGCGTAATTCCGTTGTCCAGTTTCTCTCCCGTGACCGGAGTAAATTCTTTAAACAAATCTTCCCGGATCGGTTTGGCAAATGCTCCTACCTGAACACGATAAACCAAGCCGGTCGGTGCCTTCACTCCTACCGGAATTGCTTTCTGAATGATTCGCGGCTCAGTTGCAGTTTCTTTCTTAATCTCAAATCCGTTCCCGACTTCCGGAGCCAGTACCTCTGCAATCGTTGTGGAAATTGCTGATTTGGGCTGCACCTCACGTGTCAGTACATTCTTCCAGGCTTCTTTGTCTCCTTCTATTCTGTTCAAAGCCAAATCCAACGCACTTTCCTTCTGCGCAATTTCATTGTTCTTCGCTTTCAATTCGTTGGATAGCTCTTGTAT
>CAMPIU010000522.1 GCA_946886545.1 uncultured Flavobacteriales bacterium
CTATATTATTGCTTTAATCATGCTACATTATTGCTTTAAAGTGGGAGTAAAACGGCGATACACACATCCTTCGGCTTTTTCGTCTTAATCAAAGCAGATCACGTAATAATCGCTTTGGACCGAGGTGGACGAAGCCTCAGTCTTCGTCCCGCAATGCGGGATACCCATAATAATCTGATTCTTCCACTGTTAAAATCCGGTATTAAGAAATCGTTAAGCCAATTTTAATTAACTTCGTTATAGAACTACGAAAAACTATGAAGAACACGCTCCTTTGCTTATTTCTAAGCATCTCTTATTCCGTAATTTGTCAAACATTTACCGGCGGAGGCGGACCAATCAATGATAACACCACGATTGATATTCCCGTTTCAGTTACCGGACTTCCAACTGCAATTGATACGACAAACTTCGGTTTGGAAACCGTCTGCATTAACCTGACCCATACCTGGGATGCGGATCTGACTCTTTGGATCGTTGCCCCGGATGGTACGGTGGGAATGCTGTTTTCCAACACAGGCGGCGGAGATGACAATTTCACCAACACTTGCTTAAACACAAATGCAGCTACCAGCTTATCTTCCGGAACAGCTCCTTTTACGGGGACTTTCAAGCCATCGGGACAAATGGGCTTGGTCAATAACGGTCAAAACCCGAATGGCACGTGGAAACTTCGCGTAAACGATAATTACGGGGCAGACCAGGGAAATGTAATCTCTTTTTCAATCACTTTCGGAAACGACCCCGCAGGATATTTTGCTTTTGCTTCCTCCCTTCTGCCAATTGTTGAGATCAATACCAATGGAAATGTGATTCAAAATGATCCGAAAGTAATGGCCGATATGAAGATCCGTTTCAACGGACAAGGAATTCGAAACTATATGACCGATGCACCGGAGGAATACAATGGAAAAATCGGGATTGAACACCGCGGGAATTTCTCTTTGTCGCTTCCGCAAAAACCTTATGCCTTCGAAACCTGGGACATCAACGGAAATGCGATTGATTCTTCCTTACTTGGAATGCCGGCTGAAAGTGACTGGGTTTTACTGGCAAATTACAACGACAAATCTTTTTCCCGGAACATTCTTCCTTTTCACCTGTTTGATTCCATGGGTCATTACGCCACCCGAACCCGTTTGGTGGACGTCGTTATGAATGGAGAATACCAGGGAATCTACCTTTTAGGAGAAAAGATCAAACGCGACAATAACCGTGTGGACGTGAACAAACTGGAAGCTACGGAAATTGCAGGTATTGATCTGACTGGTGGTTACATCCTGAAGATCGACTATTGGGATAGCAGCAATTCCTGGCAACTAACACACAGCCCCATAGGTTTCCCCGGATTGGATATTCACATGGTTTACGTTTATCCGAAACCCGAAGAGATCATGCCGCAGCAACAAACTTACATCCAGAATTTCATAGAGGATTACGAAGATGCTTTGTACGGAGTCAATTTTAATCATCCGAGCCTTGGTTACCGCGCTTTTATAGATGTTCCCTCCTTCATTGATTATTTTATTGTGAACGAGGTGTGCAGAAACGGAGATGGTTTCAAGAAAAGCCGCTTCTTCTCCAAAGACCAGGACAAAGCAGACGGAACAATAAAAAAACTGAAAGCCGGCCCGGTTTGGGATTTTGACTGGGCAGAAAAAGACATGTGGGGCGGTTCCGAAGACGGATCCCAATTCATATATGGTGAATGCGCCCAGGATGTGAATGCGCCGGGATGGTATATTCGTTTACTGCAAGACACCTTGTTTGCCAATGAAGTACGCTGCCGGTATGACGACATGCGAAGAAGTATTTTGAAAGAATCCTACATTAATGCAAAAATTGATTCGGTAGCTCAAACGGTGAATGAAAGTCAGGTATGGCATTATCAAACCTGGGGACATTTGGGAAGCGCAACAGGAACATGGGAAGTTCAAGCACCAAGTCAGACCTATGCAGAAGAAGTACAGCGATTGAAAGCGTGGTTTCAAAGAAGATTGGAATGGTTGGATGTAAACATGCCGGGAACATTGAACGGATGTAGCATGCTCGGGATCCAGGATCTGGTGAATGCAAACAAAATTACCGCTTATCCGAATCCATTTTCATCCATTATCACAATCGAATGGACGCAAGCAGATCTTGCAGGAGCACAATTGGCAATTCGAGACGGTTCAGGCAGAACGATCAAAACCCAGGAAATAACGACCGGATCAGCGAGCGATAAATCATTAACCATTACCGATTTAAACGATTTAAGCAACGGTGTTTACTTTATTGAAATTGTAAAGGGCGATGAACGGGCGGTATTGAAAATTATTAAATAATCCGGAATTTTTCAGATGCACTTGTTGATTTAAAATAATTCCTTATTTTTGCACCCGCTTGCATCGGTAAGTGGGCTGTCAGTCGGACAGCAAAATATAAATGCCTCGGTGGCGGAACTGGTAGACGCGCTGGATTCAAAATCCTGTACTTTCGGGTGTGCCGGTTCGATTCCGGCCCGAGGTACCAAAAAATAAAGGCTGAGAAGTGTTCTTC
>CAMPIU010000523.1 GCA_946886545.1 uncultured Flavobacteriales bacterium
TAAGTGCTACTTTGTTATTTAATGCCACAAATGAATCCACACCATCAGCGATCATTTGCTTCATTTTCTCAACGCTTTCTTTTTCATTTTCAGTCAACGAAGCCAATTCATAAGGAATTCCTTGTTTTTCACATGCTGACCTAGTCCCATCAATTCGCAATTGAATAGTCATTACATCAGATCTTTTCGGATGCAAAATTCCTACTTTCTTAGGTTTTATAGAGAATTTTTTAACTAACATAGAAGACTCCATGTAATTATCTACTCCAACAAAATCAGCGAACTCATCACCGATCCGATCAACCCAAACCACCGGAATCGGTGTTTCATCCAAAACAGGTTTCAATGCGGGAATTCCATTGCAAGGAGCAATAATCAGTGCATCGACCGAGCGCAGGATTAAATCGCGAATCAACTTGAGTTCCATCGTACTATCGTCATTGGTAGAAACGATGAACAAACTGTATCCTTTTTCGTAAAGAGATTCCTGAATTGCTTTACTTAATTCCGAGTAGAATGGATTCGAGATGTCTGCCAAAACCAAACCGATTGTTTGTGTTTTACCTTCTCTCAAACCTTTCGCAAAATAGTTCGGAACATAGTTCAACTCTTTTGCTTTATCCAGAATTAGTTTCTGCGTTGTTTCACTGATATTGAATTGTTTACCTTTACCATTCAATACAAATGAGACTGTAGATTTTGAAACATTTAAACTTTCGGCAATATCCGCAAGTGATGTTCTTTTTGATTTCATTCCTAAAACGTTAGTTTCTCTGGTCTTTTCCCCACGACATTTTGTTACGGATCGTATCCAAGAAATTAGTGTCCTCTAATTTAATGACATTAATCATATATTCGGCCTTTCTGATCAAAACTTCTTCATTCTGTTTGATACTTTTAGCATTGCCATCCAATGAAATCAAGTAATTCCGTTCCCTTCCTTCAATACGTAATTTAATAGGCATATTGTCAGGAACAACTACCGGACGAACATTTAAATTATGAGGTGCAATGGGTGTGATGATATGAACCTGGCAGCCTGGTGTCACAATTGGTCCCCCACAACTTAAATTATAGGCTGTTGATCCTGTAGGGGTTGCAACAATTAATCCGTCGGCCCAATATGAATTCAAATATTTATCATCCAAAAAGGTGTTTACCGTAATCATAGACGAAGTATCTTTCTTCAGCAGCGTTACTTCATTCATCGCTACGTTATCCGAACCATAAATACTTCGTTCGGTTTCCACACGCAGCAGGGATCTTTTTTGAAAATCGTATCTTTTTTGACGAACCAATTCCAGGGCATCTTCAAACAATTCATCACCAATATTTGCCAAAAACCCTAATCTACCGGTATTAATACCTAAAATAGGAACCCCTGAATCACGAATATAAGCTACTGTTCTTAAAAAAGTTCCGTCTCCTCCAATACTAAATGCAAGATCAACTCCCTGATGGAAATCCTCATGCTTTGTAAATACATCAACATCCTTACAAATTCCCGCTTTTTTAACTAACTGGTCCTTGAGATCCTTTTCAAGAATTAATTTCCAACCGTATCGTTCAGTAGCGGCAACGAAACGCATAAAGATTGGAATAGTGGCTTTGGTCACCTTTTTACTATAAACAGCTACCCGCATCTCAGATATTTAAATAATTCATCAATGCATCGTATCTGAACTGCATGTCATCCTGGTCTGTTGAACGCTGAAAACTTGCCTTAACAACCATATCATAACGCTCAAATGAACGTATGATCCTGGACAAATCAACTTCTGCAATTTTCAGGGTAACTTCTATTTTTGTACTATCGGTCGATGACATAATGAAAGAGGATAGGATCTTTGCATTTTCACTTTCCACAATCTGGGCGATCTGCGCCAGGGAATAATCAACCCGATTCATTTCCAGAACTACAATGCCACCAATTTCTTTAATACTTGATGTGTTTGCAATTAAAGTCATCAATTGATGAACACTTGTACAGCCTAAATATTGCTCATTCAAATCTAAAACAGGCAAGACCGAAATGCGGTGCTCAGCCATTTTCCCCAATACTTCGTAGATATGTGCATTTTCAGAAACATAAGGTCTTGGCAGATGATCGAATAGTACATCCAGAGACAATTCAAGGTCCTTTTTATCCAAAATATCACTTTCAGAAATTAAGCCTACAAAATTGCCGTTTTTTAATACCGGAAGATGAGAAACCTTAAACTCTTCCATCCAAATCAGTGCTTTCTCCCCTGAATCAGAATGGATTAACGGGGGAATTTCATCTGTTATTACGTCTCTTGCTGTCATGTTATGTGCCAAAGTAGTAAAAACCTAGCTACGGGCGAAAACTTTGTAAAAATTTAATCTGCCGGGATTGCCGGTTTATGAACTCTTTCCGGCATGTAATTCAGGTTTTCAAAACCCGATCTCTTTGATTTCAAGGCTCTATCCGATCATTATATTTCTTACGAAGATGTTTTGTTTTCAGATCTTCTTCCTTCCAGCAAATATATTGCCCGAAGGTTCCTCTCAAGCGT
>CAMPIU010000524.1 GCA_946886545.1 uncultured Flavobacteriales bacterium
ACAAATACTGCTGCAAAAACTGGTGCAAACTCTGCAAAACTTGCTAATTTCGGCCAAACAAGCGGCCAAATTGATGAATTGATCTCAGGACCAATTGATTTGTCAAGCATTACATCCGGAACCGGAGTTACCTTATCTTTCAGATATGCGTACAGAAAGAAAACTTCTACAAGCACGGATTTATTGAAAGTATTTGCATCTTCCAATTGTGGAGAAACCTGGGACATCCGCAAGACATTAACTGCGGCAACTATGTCGGGAAGTTCAACTGCAGCTTCTGCATGGACACCAACATCTGGTGACTGGGTTACGGTTCACGTTACTAACATAACGAGTACTTATTGGAATGATAATTTCCGTTGTAAATTCCAATTGACGTCCGGTGATGGAAACAATGTCTATATTGATGATATCAACATCTATTCCGGAGCACCTTCAGAAAACCCGGTTACTGCAGGTGTAGCAGATTTGAGTACTGTAGCAGATATCAATTTGTTCCCAAACCCTGCTGACAATGAATTACAAATTTCATTCAGTTCACAGGGAAGCAACGAGGTTAAATTCTATATAACAGATTTAACAGGAAAGCGCCTTCAGCAACACAGTATCCAGGCAAATGAAGGAAATAACCTGGTACTTATTGCAACTGAATATCTTTCAGCCGGAACTTATCTGATCCAAATGGTTGATGGAACAGGTCAAAGAACATTGACTTTCATGAAAAAGTAAATTAAACTGAAACCAAATAGAAAAGCCCCGACATTTTAACGTCGGGGCTTTTCACTTTTTAGGGGATATTCTCAGAAACCCCTTTTCTTTTTTATTTCTTCAATAAAATCGTTCAGTTGTTTTTTATCTGCAAAGTATACAGCAAAATTTGTTTCCTTAAACGTCTGGGCTCCTGTTTTCTCATAAACAGTAGCATTCACCTTATCAAGGTCCGTTAGAATAGTACATGAATACATTTCCCCATACTTATCGAAATGCTCCACCTTAAACACATTATCGGTAATCACTTTTACCGATACTTTACGAACTGTTAGCTCTCGAATTGTTCCGTCACCCCTCTTCGTCAAAACGGTAGCATACAAGTCGTCACCAACTATCTTCTGATGGTATTCCAATACTGTTCCGTTTATTTCCATAAAAAAACACTTGGGTCCCTGAATGGTGATTTGTTTTCCACTGTAATTAATAACTTCCTGGGCGTTCAGGCTATTTAAGCTCATTAGAAAGATGCCAAAAAGCATCATTTTTTGTTTAGTTAGCATCATAAATTGTGTTGTTTGTAGCATTTTATTTTATCCACCTAGATGGATCATTTATTGTCCGCTGTGGCAGACCACAGTTGGCTCTTATCGTTTTAACTTCACATTCTCCGCTACCGCGGATATTTTTTCGGAAGCAGTGCTTCCTCTCATTTAATATAAATTTCTCCTTCTTCCACCAAAGGCTCTCCGTTCATTTTCAAAAATAGCTGAATTAATGCAATTACATCCTTTTCACAATAGATTCTGATCCGGTTCAAATCCCCTTCTTCGTAATAAACCCTTGCAACATCCGCTCCTGAAATATCATCTTTCGGAGTCGGAATTTTAAAAATATGACATAGCAAAGCGAGACTTGTATACGCTTTGTAATCTCCGAATTTCCAGAGTTCCATGGTGTCCAAATGCTGAATTTCCCAGGGTTTTTTACCTGCCAGGTTCAATACATTCGGTAAACCGATACCATGAATTAATAACCTCCGGCAAATAAAAGGAATATCAAACTCTTTTGAATTGTGTCCGCACAGTACATGTCTGGGAGTATTGTAATTATTCTCCAAAAGGCGAACAAATTGTTTCAATAAAGTCTCTTCATCGTCATGTGCAAAGGAAGTCATTCGAATAGATCTCCCGGTCACGGATTCATGAACAAAACCAACCGAAATGCAAACTATTTTACCGAACTCGGCATAAATACCTGCCTTTTCATTGTAAACATCTGCTTTCGTTTTGTCTTCCGTCAAATAACGCGCATTTTTTGCATCAAATAATTTGGTGGTTTCCAAATCCAAATCAGCATAGTGGTAAACTTCAGGAACAGTTTCAATATCTAAAAAAAGAATCTTGTCCAGTTGGCTCAAATCAAGCATAAAATTTTCGTTTTCCATTTAAGTTATGTAAATATATCATTTCCGCACAAGCATTTTTCCTGTTTTTTTTCAGAATAAATTCATTTTTTGCACTTAAGGAATTTCATTCCTTACACTGGTACATTTATTTTATCCCAGTCTTTCCGCCGCCACGGACTTGCGCTTTTCCCCTCACCGCTTCCGCTCTAACGTTTACCTTCGGTGCATACTCCGTAAGTGTCGCGTCTCAGTCTTCAAAAGCTGCGCTTTTTCCCTTACCGCTTCCGCTCTAACGTTTGTCGCGTCTCAGTCTTCAAAAGCTGCGCTTTTTCTTCCTATTTTTGTACTTCATGGCGGAAGAATTATTTATAGCACAATCTACAAAGAAGGAAAAGTACACCACTTTGCTTCCTCAGGTTCA
>CAMPIU010000525.1 GCA_946886545.1 uncultured Flavobacteriales bacterium
TACTATTATTTACAAATGTAATACTATTATTTAAGAGGTAAATGGTTTAACATTTTTTTTGGAACTCTCCCAATACGAATATTTCTTTGCTCCGATTCTTACCGGACTTTCTCATTCTGCTTCTATTTAGAGTACGGCTTTTCGCAACACCATCAGATCAAATGCGGTTTTCCGTTTTCTCAATAATCGTTTTAAGGGTAGGTTTGACAACGGAAAATGATAACTATGAAAGCCTTAGTAATTTTAACAGTCTGCATTCCTTTTATGCTCAATAGCCAGCAAAATCCGCGTGTTCAGCTGGGTGTTTATGGCGGCATGGGAGTTACGCTTGCCGGAGAAAGCCGTCGAAAGGGAATTGCCTACGAGCTGGGGCAGAGCACAATTATAAAAAAGAAAGGAAACGCGAACAGGCGGCTGGAGGTCTACCTGCAGTTTACGAATTACAATTATTCCTCGGATTCCAGGGATGGTTATTCCGGAGCTTATTCATCTGATTCAACTTATGCTTTAAGCCGCTACAAATCGCAGGTATTCAATACGGGATTAAAATGGCACATTCCCATCATTCATCATGATCGCTACCGTTTAATCATTGCACCCGGATTTGCAATTGGTTCCCTGTTGTCATTCAAGTACACCAGAAGATGGTATTACCTTTCGAATGATCAATTGAAGTATGAAATGAATTCAACAGTTTATCCTACTTCACGGATTATGCTGGGACCTAATGTTTCAGTTAACCAGGAATTCAAGATCACGTCTAAGATGTATTTCCATTTGAATCTGAATTTCTTAGGTCAGGCAAATTTAGCGGGTTTTGAGGGCTACTCGGTTGGTTGGGGAGGTCTTACCTTGCAAACCGGTCTGTATTGGTATTTGAGACCTAAAAATCGGGCAGGGAAATATATGGTAAATAAGACGGAAGTTCAAAGATGGGATCATTCTCTCATTCCTAAACCTAGCTCTTTTTAGCATATTCTTTTGCATTTTA
Source organism: uncultured Flavobacteriales bacterium (assembly GCA_946886545.1). The sequence goes on from CAMPIU010000525.1 coordinate 992, forward strand.
CTCCCGATTTCTATCGGGATTGCATTTTCAATTTTCATCTATTCTAACATTCTTGAACAAGGATATAATTTAGCACATTCTTTTCACTTTTCAATTCTCACTTTTCAATTAATTCCTACCTTTAACCCACATTTTAGAAATTGAAACTATGAGTACGTTTGATGTTGCGATAATCGGTTCAGGTCCTGGTGGATATGTAGCTGCTCTTCGCTGTGCACAATTAGGATTGAATACTGCTTTGATCGAAAAATACCCAACGCTTGGAGGAACTTGTTTGAATGTGGGATGTATTCCTTCAAAGGCTTTGCTGGATTCTTCAGAACATTTTTTCAATGCGAAGCACAATTTTGCAACTCATGGAATTAAGGTAGATAATGTAGAGGCAGATATCACTCAAATGATTGCACGCAAGGAAGATGTGGTAACACAAACTTGCAATGGGATCAAATTTTTGATGGATAAAAATAAAGTAACGGTTTACCAGGGTGTTGGTTCATTTGTAGATAAAACTACTATTGCAATCAAAGACGACAAAGGAAACAGTACGAATATCACTGCTAAAAATATCATCATTGCAACTGGTTCAAAACCAAATTTCTTCCCTGGAATGGAGCCGGATAAAAAACGCATCATTACTTCAACCGAAGCATTGAAGATGACGGAAATCCCTAAGAAGATGATCGTAATCGGTGGTGGGGTTATCGGTTTGGAATTAGGTTCTGTTTATGCCCGCTTGGGATCTGAGATCGAAGTGGTTGAATTCGCACCTAACATTCTTCCTACAATGGATTTTTCATTAGGAAAAGAGTTGACTAAGATCCTGAAAAAAGAAGGTTTTAAATTCCATTTGGAACACAAAGTTCAGAAAGTTGAAAACACTGGAAATGGAGTGAAATTAACTGCTTTGAACAAAAAAGATGAAGAAGTAACTCTGGAAGCTGATTATTGTTTGGTTGCTGTTGGTCGTAAGGCATATACGGAAGGATTGGGATTAGAAAATATCGGATTAGTTGCAAATAACCGCGGTCAAATTGATGTGAATGATCATCTGCAAACTGCAGTTCCGAATATTTATGCAATCGGTGATGTAGTTCGCGGGGCAATGTTGGCCCACAAGGCTGAAGAAGAAGGAGTTGTTGTTGCTGAGCAATTGGCCGGACAAAAACCGCACATCAACTATAACCTGATTCCTGGAGTTGTTTACACCTGGCCGGAAATCGCTTCGGTTGGTAAAACAGAAGAAGAATTGAAAGCTGCAGGTGTCGAGTACAAAGCAGGTTCTTTCCCGATGAAAGCCTTAGGAAGAGCGCGCGCATCCATGGATATTGCCGGATTTGTAAAAGTATTGGCAGACGCTAAAACAGATGAGGTCTTAGGAGTTCACATGATTGCTGCACGTGCGGCTGATATGATTATGGAAGCTGTTACCGCAATGGAATTCCGCGCTTCTGCAGAGGATATTTCCCGCATTTGTCACGGTCACCCGACTTTCTCTGAAGCATTGAAAGAAGCGGCTCTAGCT
>CAMPIU010000526.1 GCA_946886545.1 uncultured Flavobacteriales bacterium
GGCAATATCTGTAAAATAGGCAGTAATCATTGCGGTATCAAGGCTGAAACATTTGTCTTTTAGTTGTTTAGTAGATGTAAAAGAGAAGTTTCCGTTTCCGTTCCCGCCAACATTTGCAAACATATCGTTCAAAACCTGAGCAGAGATTACCTGACTTGTACCAAGGTCTGTATAGGTGATCATTTCAATCAACTGGTTGATACGTTCAGTTTGACCTGAATAGTTTACAGTTGATTGACCGTTCGCATTGTTAAACGCATAAGTGGTTGGGATAGTGTAAGTAAAATCATAGGTACAGCTGCCATCGTCTTTTTTAGCTTTTGAACTGTAATTCGATGCAGTAGGATCGGTACAACCACTTTTCTTACAAGATGCAAGCGGAGTTAAAAAAATACCAAGGATCAAGAAATAAAAGATATTCTTCATAAGTTCTGAAATTCTGAATTTAAATTTGATGGCAAAGTTAGTTTTGAGGTGCCCGAACAACAATACCGTAAAAAAGGTATTTTTGATTTATGGATGTTAAATACATAATTGCTGATTCCGGAGGTTCGTCTGCTAACTGGGCAATCGTGCTGCAAGACAATGAGGTGATATATATTCAAACGGATAGTTTACATCCGAAATACGCGCTTTCAATCGATTACTCTTTTGCAGATTTAAGGAAACAATTCAAAGAAATGAATGTGCCGCTTTATTTTTATGGAGCCGGCTGCGCAAGTGAAACTATTCAAAAAAAAATGCAGGCCTTTTTGATGCAACTTGGATTTTCTGAAGTATGGGTTTATCCCGATACCCTGGCTGCGTGCAGAGTCTTGTATGGAAATCATGCCGGTTGGATAGCAATCCTGGGAACCGGTTCTGTTTTGGTTCAGTATGATGGAGCGCAGATTGTAAAAAGAATCGGAGGCTATGGTTCCTTAATAGGTGACGAAGGGAGCGGCTTTTACTTTGGGAAATTACTTGTGCGGCATTTGCTCAGGAGTGAACACTGGGAAGAAGAATGGACTTCTCTTTTTCAATCTAAAGAATTTATTCTTTCCAAACTGGCAGGTTCTGAAGCCCAAAAATGGATTTCCGGATTGGGACAGGAAACAGCAAAAATGGACTTCGGATTTCTTCACCGTAAAAATGCAGGTTTGTTTGTGGAGTTGTATTGTCTTCCCGTTTCTGAATTGAAACAGATATCATTCATCGGTACTTACGGGTACAAACAAAAAACTCTTTTCAGGCAAGTATTTGAAGCTCATTCCATTCAGGTGGAGAAGGAAATAGCCAGCCCGCTAAAGGATTTGGTCGCTTATCACAAGATCAACGAATAATTAAGTTATTACTAAGCTTTGAATGTTGAAACCGAGCTCTTTAGTCGAAAATATTAAATCTTTCGTAGAAAAGTGCCTTGTAGTTTGAAAAATAATTTACAACTTGCAGGAGCGAAAGTGAGAAATGGACACATTATTAATTCAGGCAACTGCTCAGACCCCCTTGGTAAATTTGAATCCTGGTACAGGAATCATGGAAATTAAAGGACGTTCAATTCCGGATGATCCTGAAGCTTTTTGGGGTTCAATTTTAACTTGGTTTGATCATTACATGACAAGTCCCAAAGAGGAGACGCTTGTAAGAATCGATCTGGAGTATTTCAATATTACTTCATCAAAACGCATTTTGTTTTTACTTTATAAATTGAATGAGTTGGTTGATTCCGGTAAAAAGGCAAAAGTGGAATGGTACTACAGACAATCTGATGAAGATATGTATGAAGTAGGTCAGGATTATGCCTTCATGGTTCATGTTCCGTTTGATTTCCGTGAGTATACGGATAACGATTTAGTAGTGGCATAAAGCAAACTTCCCTCATTTTATTTTTCAATTATCAGTCGGAAAAGGCCCCTCTTTTTCCAATTTCATTATTTTTGTCGGATTATGCGTGTAATAGCTGACATACCACATCCCCGCTACAAGATCCAGATATTCTTGTATAATGCGAAATACCTGGTGAAAATTGAATTGGGACAATTCGAACAAACTTTTAAAATTGCCGAGTCGGATGTAAATGGTTTGGAAGAACTGAAACGCATGGTAACAGATCAATTATTACGTAACTCTCTAGAACGGTTCCTTTCCATGAGAACAGATTGGGAAGAAGCATTTAAAAACAAAGAAGTATGAAATTAGGACACATCATCACAGCAGGTTTAATTCTTGGATTAACAACATTTGCTTGTTCAGATAAAAAAGAATCCGACAAGAATGAGAAAACAAAGGAGGAAGCTGCACCGCTTGTACCAACTGTCAGTCCGAAAGGATTAAAGATCGCGTTCTATTATTCGGATAGCCTGAAAGAAGGGTTTACATATTACAAGAATGAAGATGCGCGCATTACGAAGAAAGGACAAGCTTTCCAGAATGAAATGATGTCAAAGCAACGTTCTTTGGAACAAAAGGCCCAGAACTATGAGAAATACATGCGTGAAGGAACTGCTACCGGTGAGCAATTGCAAACTTTG
>CAMPIU010000527.1 GCA_946886545.1 uncultured Flavobacteriales bacterium
CCCGGTTAGAACCGATTCCCAGCAATGCATCAATGACAATCGTGTTGTTTTCATTCCAATCAGGCTCCTGATTTTCACTATTCCAAAGTAACACCTTGGTTTTAACAAGATCAAACTGAACCTGGCAATCTTCACTCATCGTTCCGAAGGGCACAAGGTAACAACGGGCATCTATTCCTACCAGTTTGAGGTAGCGGAAAATAACAAATCCATCTCCCCCGTTATTTCCGGTTCCGCATAGTACAATAACAGAATTATCCGTTGATATATCCTGAAGGATTTCATCGGTAAAGACCTGCGCAGCCCGATTCATCAGATCGACAGATGAGATCGGTTCGTGCGTTATCGTAAACTGATCAAGATACTTTTGTTGTTTGGCAGAGAGAATTTGCATCATATTACAAAATACAAAAAAACGTTATGCATTCTCTTTTCAAGAAGAAAAATCCTTCAATTGTTTTTAAATGAATGAAGTGTCTTGGAGTTTATGATAAACTATTTTTTTTGAAGATATCGCAGATTTATAACATAAGAATTTAAATCTGCGCTCGCCTTGGGGGCTGTGCAATCAGTGTGACTTAAAAAAATCGCCTAAATTCTAGGGTAGTCATTAAATGAAATAACGTAACTTTAGTTGTCTAAAGCTAAAACATGTCAGAATTCATCACCTACGAGAAGTTTGCAACCATCCCGGAACTAAAAGAGTTTGTTGATCTGTTAAAAGCCAATAATATCCCTTATGAATTAGAAGATGATGTTGAAATATTCGATGTGAGTTTTGCAAACAATAAGCACAATCGGGATTACCGGATCAAATTATATCCGGAAGATTTTGAAACAGTAACAGAACTTCGTAATACGATTGCCGCTTCTGAACTCGAGCAAATAGATCCAACTTATTACCTTTTCGGTTTTACAGATGAAGAATTAATTGATCTGATCTCGAAACAGGATGAATGGAGCCCTTTTGATTTCCAATTGGCTCAAAAGATTTTGAAAGATCGTGGAAGAGAAATTAGCTCTCAAAAAATGGGAGAACTGAAGGAGACGAGAATAAAAGAGCTTGCTACTGTAGAAAAACACGACATTGGAGGTATCGCTGCCGGCTACATTTTTACAATTCTTGGTGGTTTGATCAGTTTCATCATCGGCGGGTATCTTATCAAGCTCCTGATTTTGATCGGATTGATTATTGGGGGCTATATCGTTTCCAATAAGAAAACCCTTCCAAACGGAAAGCGTGTCTATACTTATACTGAATCAGACAGAAGGCATGGGAAAATAATTTTGTTCATTGGAATACCGATCCTTATTGCGGCGGTGTTAATCCGACTATTTAATACATTGGAATTATTTGCAAACTGATAAGGAATTTCCATACCCCTCTTATCTTTAAATGCATGCGGTAATTAGGTCATCGTTTAATCTTAATCTCCTGTTTCAACTTACGCAGTTTCACAATATAAAATCGATTATAAGGTTTTCTGCGGATACCCCAGACTAAGTTAAAAGTGATAGCTATAATCCAAAGAAAAACTACTGTCTCTTCCATAAAACACGGGGATAAGGCATCAATTCGGAATTCGGAATTCGGAATTACGAATTCTTCATCATCCTCGCTGCATCCGGCGCAAAATAAGTCAAAATCCCATCTGCTCCTGCCCTTCTGATACTCAACAACATTTCCATCACCGCACGGTCGTAATCCAGCCAGCCGTTTTTAGCTGCGGCATAAACCATAGCACATTCCCCGCTTACATTGTATGCTGTGATCGGTGTTGCAAAATTCTCTTTCAATAAATGAATGATATCCAAATAACACAAGGCCGGTTTCACCATGATGAAATCTGCTCCTTCGGCAATGTCTAATTCAGCTTCGATCAAAGCTTCACGCTTGTTCGCCGGATTCATTTGGTAGGTCTTCTTGTCTCCGCTTTTGGGAGCGGAATTCAAAGCATCACGGAATGGTCCGTAAAAAGCACTGGCATATTTTGCGGTGTACGACATGATTGAAACGTCCTGGAAACCTGCATTATCCAATTCATCCCGGATAAAACCTACCCGTCCGTCCATCATATCGGAAGGACCGATGATGTCGATTCCTGCTTGTGCCTGCGCTACCGACATTCTGCCGAGGATATCCAATGTAGGGTCATTCACGATCTTCCCGTCAATAACCAACCCGTCATGTCCGTCTGAAGAATAAGGATCCAATGCCACATCCGACATTAAAACTGCTTCCGGGAACTTCTCCTTTAATGTTCTGATGATGTGTAAATAAAAGTTTTCGCAGCATAACTGTAGCTTCCGATCTGATCTTTCAAATGTTCGTCTACTGCAGGAAACAAGTCAAATGTTTTAATCCCGAGATTCATCCATTTTTCAAACTCCGGAAGTAATTGATCGATACTCCAGCGGTAATTTCCAGGCAAGGAAGAAACTTCTTCCCGGATATTCTTCCCGTCCTTCAAGAACAAGGGATAAATCAGGTGTTGAGGACCTAATT